>CBDUPT010000184.1:0-5753 GCA_965369165.1 uncultured Flavobacteriales bacterium
TTCAATATCCAAATGGTTGACCTTAAGATTCAATATGTGAAGATAAAAGAAGATATTGATAAGTCTATTTTAGAGGTTGTTGAATCAACAGCTTTTATTAGAGGTCCACAAGTGAAATCCTTACAAAAAAGTTTAGAGAAGTATTTAAATGTTAAACATGTTATTCCGTGTGCAAATGGAACAGATGCTTTGCAAATTGCTTTAATGGCTTTAGGTTTAAAACCTGGTGATGAGGTAATTACTTCTGATTTTACTTTTGCTGCAACAGTTGAAGTAATTGGGTTGTTACAATTAAAACCAATTTTGGTAGATGTAGATCCTGATACTTTTTGTGTTGATGTAGAGAAAATGAAGGCTGCAATTACTCCTAATACTAAAGCAATTGTTCCTGTGCATTTATTTGGGCAATGTGCTAATATGGAAGCGATAATGGAAGTTGCAAAAGCTCATAATTTATTTGTAGTTGAAGATAATGCACAGGCAATTGGAGCTGAATATACATTTAGCAATGGAGAAACTAAAAAAGCAGGAACAATAGGAGATATAGGAACAACCTCTTTTTTTCCATCTAAGAACTTAGGTTGCTATGGTGATGGAGGCGCTTTATTTACAAATGATGATGAGTTAGCAGCTATTTGTAATTCAATTGTTAACCATGGAATGGGAGAGAGATATTATTATGAAAGGCTTGGAGTTAACTCAAGGTTAGATACCATTCAAGCTGCAGTTTTAAATGTCAAACTAAAAGAATTAGATAATTATTCTGCAGCAAGAAACAAAGCAGCTAGTTATTATGATTATGCATTTGCTGATGTTGATCAAATTAAAATTCCAGTTAGAAACTCAAAATCAACACACGTTTTTCATCAATATACATTGGTGGGTTCTGGTATTGATCATTTTGAATTACAAGCTTTTTTAAAAGAAAAAGGAGTGCCATGTATGATATATTATCCAGTACCTCTTCATACTCAGAAAGCTTATCAAACTTCAGAAATGAGAGATGAAGATTTTGAAGTAACAAATGCATTGTGTAAATCTGTATTTTCGTTGCCTATGCATACAGAATTAACAGAGGAAGAATTAAAATATATAACCGACTCGGTTAAAGAATTTATAAAAAAATAAAAATATGAAAATTGCAGTTGTAGGAACAGGATATGTTGGCTTAGTTACCGGTACATGTTTTGCTGAAACAGGTAATGATGTTATATGTGTTGATATTGATGCCGATAAAGTTGAAAAAATGAGAAATGGTGTGGTACCAATTTATGAACCACATTTAGATGTTTTATTTGAACGTAATATTAAACAAGAGAGGTTAGCATTTACAACTGATTTAGCAGAAGCTATTAAAGATGCTAAAGTGATATTTTTAGCATTACCAACACCTCCAGATGAAGATGGTTCTGCAGATTTAAGTTATATTTTAGGTGTAGCAAAAGAATTAGGTAGTATGATTACTGATTACAAAGTAATTGTAGATAAAAGTACAGTGCCAGTTGGTACAGCTGATAAAGTTGCTGCAGCTTTAGCTGAAAACTTATCTACTGACTTATTTGATGTAGTTTCTAATCCAGAATTTTTAAGAGAAGGGTATGCTGTTGATGATTTTTTAAAACCAGATAGAGTTGTAATTGGAACAAGTGCTAAGAAGGCAAGAGATGTTATGGAACATTTATATAAACCTTATGTTAGACAAGGAAACCCAATAATTTTTATGGATGAAAAATCTGCAGAGTTAACTAAGTATGCAGCAAATTCATTTTTAGCAACCAAAATTACTTTTATGAATGAGATAGCTAACTTTTGTGAAAAAGTTGGTGCTGATGTTGATATGGTAAGAATAGGTATTGGTTCAGATACTCGTATAGGTAAACGTTTCTTATTTCCAGGAATTGGTTATGGTGGAAGTTGTTTTCCAAAAGATGTACAGGCTTTAGCTAAATCAGGAAAGGAATTTGGGTATAACTTTGGAATTCTAGATTCAGTAATGGAAATTAATGAAAATCAAAAAACCATTATTGTTCCAAAAATTAAAGAATATTTTAAAGGCGATTTAAAAGGTAAAAAAATAGCTCTTTGGGGGTTAGCTTTTAAGCCAGATACTGATGATATTAGAGAAGCCCCAGCTTTATATATTATAAATGAATTACTTGATGCTGGAGCGAATATAACTGCTTTTGATCCTGAAGCTATGGAAAATGTAAAGGCTAAATATGGAGATAAAGTAACTTTTGTAGAAAATAGAGATGCAGCTATTGACAATGCTGATGCTTTAGTAATAGCTACAGAATGGCAGGTGTTCCGTAACCCAGATTTTGATATGATGGCAGAAAAGATGAATCAAAAAGTAATTTTTGATGGTAGAAATCTTTATGACATTGATGAAATGAAAGGGTTAGGTTTTTATTATAGTAGTATTGGAAGAATATTAATTGGAGGATAAATGGAAAGAGTTTTAATTACAGGAGCAGCAGGTTTTTTAGGTTCTCATTTATGTGATAGGTTTATAGCAGAAGGTTATGAAGTTATTGCAATGGATAATTTAATTACTGGCGATTTAAAAAATATTGAGCATTTATCTGATAATAAAAATTTTAAATTTATCAATCATGATGTCTCTGAACATATTTCTATTGATGGAGAACTAGATTATATTTTACATTTTGCATCACCGGCAAGTCCTATCGATTATTTAAAGATTCCAATACAAACCTTAAAAGTAGGCTCATTAGGAACACATAATTTATTAGGTTTAGCAAAGGCTAAAAATGCTAGAATGTTAATTGCTTCTACTTCTGAAGTTTATGGTGATCCATTAGTACACCCTCAAACTGAGGAGTATTACGGCAATGTAAATCCAATTGGGCCTAGAGGTGTTTATGATGAAGCAAAGCGTTTTCAAGAAGCGATAACTATGGCTTATCATACTTATCATGGTGTTGAAACTCGAATAGTAAGAATATTTAATACCTACGGTCCCAGAATGCGATTAAATGATGGTAGAGTTTTACCAGCATTTATCGGACAGGCATTAAGAGGAGAAGATTTAACTGTTTTTGGGAAAGGAGATCAAACACGTTCGTTTTGTTATGTAGATGATTTGATTGAAGGTATTTACCGCTTATTATTAAGTGATTATGCTTTACCTGTAAATATTGGTAATCCAGATGAAATTACAATTTTAGACTTTTGTAAAGAGATTATTAAATTGACAGGAACCGACCAAAAGATTGTTTATAAAGATTTACCCGTTAATGATCCAATGCAACGTCAACCAAATATTGATAAAGCAAAAAAGTTGTTAGGTTGGGAACCTAAAGTAAATAGAGCTGAAGGACTAAAAATTACTTACGAGTATTTTAAAAGCCTGTCGGCAGATGAGTTAAATAAAGTGGAACATAAAAACTTTGATCAATACGTAAAATAATGAGTTATTTTAGTCACGAAACAGCCGTAATAGATGAGGGATGCCAAATTGGAGAGGGAACCAAAATCTGGCATTTTTCACATGTAATGCCAAATTGTATTATTGGAGAAAACTGTAATATTGGACAGAATGTGGTGGTATCGCCAGATGTTGTTTTGGGTAGAAACGTAAAAGTTCAAAATAATGTTTCTATTTATACCGGAGTAATATGTGAAGATGATGTATTTTTAGGACCTTCTATGGTTTTTACAAATGTAATAAATCCAAGAAGCGCAATAAATAGGCGAGATGAATACGCTAAGACGACTGTTAAAAAAGGTGTGTCTATTGGTGCTAATGCAACAATAGTTTGTGGTAATGATATAGGGAAGTATGCTTTTATTGGTGCAGGAGCGGTGGTTACTAAAACTGTTCCAGCTTATGCATTATTAGTTGGTAACCCTGCAAAACAAATAGGTTGGGTTGGTGAATATGGTCATCGTTTAAATTTCGATGAAAAAGGTATCGCAATTTGTGATGAAAGTAAACAAGAATATAAATTAGAAAATAATAGTGTAAATAAAATCAGTGGATAATGACTGAAAATAAGATAATAAAATTTGCTGTAGTAGGTTGTGGGCATATAGGCAAACGTCATGCAGAAATGATAATTGGTAATCCTAATGCAAAATTAATTGCATTGTGTGACGGTGCTCCAAAAGAAAATTTAGGAATTGAAAAATATAATGTTCCATTTTATTCTTCAATAGATGATTTAATGGATGCTAAATTGGACATGGATGTAGTTAATATCTGTACACCAAATGGCTTACACTCTGATCAAGCTTCGCTTGTACTAGATAATAATTACCATGTTGTAGTAGAAAAACCTATAGGTTTATCTAAAATAAAATGTGAACAAGTAATTTTTAAAGCATTACGTAATCATAAACATGTTTTTGCTGTAATGCAAAACCGTTACTCACCTCCTTCAGTTTGGATTAAAGAATTAGTTGAAAATAAAATATTAGGTGATATTTTTATGGTGCAACTAAATTGTTATTGGAACAGAGATAGTAGATATTATAAAAAAGGTGGTTGGAAAGGTTCTAATGATTTAGATGGAGGAACACTATTTACTCAGTTTTCTCACTTTATTGATATTATGTATTGGTTGTTTGGAGATATAACAAATATACAAGGTAAATTTAATGACTTTACCCACAAAGACTCTACTGATTTTGAAGATTCAGGCTTTGTTTCTTTTGATTTTATCGAAGGTGGAATGGGAAGCTTGAATTATTCTACTGCAGTTGCAACTCAAAATTTAGAAAGTAGTATTACTGTTATAGGAGAGAAGGGAAGTGTGAAAATAGGTGGCCAATATATGAATGAGGTTGAAGTATGTAATATTGAAGGGTATGAAATGCCAGAGTTGCCAGCAGCAAATCCGCCAAATGACTATGGTCCATATAAAGGTTCAGCAGCAAACCACCATTATATAATTGAAAATGTAGTAGATACATTAAATGGAAAAACAACGGCTACAACAAATGCTTTAGAAGGCTTAAAAGTAGTTGATATTATAGAACGAATTTATGAATTAAGAGATAGTTCATTAGTAAAGAAATAGATTATGGGAATTTATCAAAGATTAAAAAATAAAGAAACAAAAATAGCAGTTATAGGTTTAGGCTATGTTGGTTTACCAATTGCTTTAGAATTTGCTAAAACAATGAAGGTTGTTGGTTTTGATATCAATCAAAAAAGAGTTGATATGATGAAAAACAATATTGATCCTAGTGAAGAATTAGATAGTTCTGTTTTTGAAGGCCGAGAC
The DNA here is from genome assembly GCA_965369165.1 of uncultured Flavobacteriales bacterium. Taxonomy (GTDB): domain Bacteria; phylum Bacteroidota; class Bacteroidia; order Flavobacteriales_E; family Vicingaceae. The sequence continues at coordinate 5,253 of CBDUPT010000184.1, forward strand.
ATTGAGTTTACTGCTAATATTGACGATTTAAAGGATGCTACATTTTATGTGGTTGCAGTACCAACACCAATAAATTCTCATAAATTACCAGATTTAACACCATTATTAGGCGCTTCAAAAACAGTTGCTCAGGTACTAAAAAAAGGTGATTACGTTGTTTTTGAGTCTACAGTTTATCCTGGATGTACTGAAGAAGATTGTATTCCTGTTTTAGAAGAAGTTTCAGGATTGAAATTTAAAGAAGATTTTATGGTTGGATATTCTCCAGAGAGAATTAACCCAGGAGATACAACGCATACTCTAACTAATGTAATTAAAGTTGTTTCGGGATGTTGTGATGAATCATTAGAAGAAATTGCAAAGGTTTACGAGGAGGTTGTACAAGCAGGAGTTCATAGGGCTGCAACAATTAAGGTTGCTGAAGCTGCAAAAATTATTGAAAATACACAGCGAGATTTGAATATTGCTCTGATGAACGAGCTTGCCAAGATATTCGACATT
>CBDUPT010000185.1:0-5735 GCA_965369165.1 uncultured Flavobacteriales bacterium
TATACCAAAATGTACTTCTTAAAGAATTAAAGATTGGTAAACTTCTCTTATTTAGCCACAACGATAAAGATTGGAAACAAGAACTTTGTGTTGGCACTACTTGTAATGATATTGATGTAAAAGAAGATTTACTTGAGATTACTCAAATCAATGTACTATCTAATCCTACCAATAAAAAACTAAAAAGTTTTGATGTAATAGTACCTGTTTATCATAAATCTAAACCCCTAGCTTATTTGCTTTTGGGTGATTTTGATGGAGAAAAAATTGAAGTAAGCCCTATTATCAAACATCTTACTTTTATTCAAACGCTTACAAACATTATTATTGTTGCAATTGAGAACAAAAGATTATACAAAGAAAATTTAGATCAAATAGCAATTAAAAAGGAAATGGAACTTGCTTCTGAGATGCAAACTATGCTATTTCCAAGAAACCTACCAAACAATGAAGAAATTGAAGTAGCCGCTAGCTATAAACCTCATCAATTAGTAGGTGGTGATTATTATGATTTTATTGTTTTAAATAGGGATGAAATTGCATTTTGCATAGCAGATGTATCTGGAAAAGGAGTACCAGCAGCTTTGTTAATGTCAAATTTTCAAGCAAGTCTTCGTTCATTAATAAAGAGAACATCTTCTTTATCTGAGTTAGTAATTGAACTTAACAAAAACATTTTAGCCAACGCTAATCGAGAAAAGTTTATAACTGCATTTATTGGAAAATATAATATTCAAACTAGAAATTTACAATTTATAAATGCAGGACATAACCCTCCTATTTTATTAATTGGTCATCAATTTAAAAAACTGTTTGAAGGAAGTACTGTTCTTGGTGTTTTTGAAAATTTACCTAGTGTTACAGAAAAAAACATTACTATTCCTAAAGATGCTATTCTTACTTGCTATACTGATGGTGTTGTTGAACAAACTAATAGTAATGATGATGAATTTGGAATGGAAAATATGGAATCATCTGTTTTACAAAACAAAGAAAAAAGCATAAGCAAAATTGTATCTGCTATCACTTTAAAGCTAGATGAATACAAGGCTGACCAAGAATATCACGATGACATAGCCTTACTCTGTATGAGAATTAGATAACTTATTTTTACTGTGGTAAATATCTATTGCTACAATTAAAGCAACTAACCCCCAGAATGGAACAGAAGCTTTGTCTGTATCTAAATAATTATTTAGAAACCCATGAACAACATAGGTAAATAAACCTAGCAAAGAAGCTAACACAACATTTTTCAACTCTCCTTCTGGTAAGCTATGATACAAAATCGATCCTCTATAGTAAACTGCTAATATTATTGCTAAAACTGAAATCAATCCAAGCACTCCTGATTCTGCTAATGGCCCTATATATTCACTATGTGCATTCCCATTTTCTCCTGCGTTAGTACTAATAATAGTTTTTTCATTAGCCAATTGAAATGGAGCGTATTGAAAAACATATGTTCCCGGTCCCCAACCAAAAAAGGGTCTTTCTTGAAACATTCTCCAGGCTGAACTCCATCTGTTTAACCTTTCTAAATTTGATGCATCTGTTGAAACATTCGAAATAGATTCAACATGCTCTGAAAGATTATCAGAAGAATCTTGATTATTCCTTTCCAGATCCATCATTAAAGTATCCCAACTTAGTAATAATATCAGCCCTCCCAACACAGTAATTGTTGCAAGCACGGTAAATCTAATTTTTAATTTATAAATACCAAAAAGAACAAACGCAGCTACTAGGCTAACCCAAGCTGCTCTTGTATAAGAAAGTATGATGCCTAGTGTAAATAATAATAACAAGACATAACTAAATACCTTTACATAAGATGTATAACTTTTACCGGTAAACAATAAAATTATTGGGAAATACATTGCTAAAATAGCTCCATAAGATGTATGATCTTTATAAAAAGGTTCCATTACCCAGTGGGCAGGTTTTTCTTCAAAATTAAACCCTGCAAGCCTTATTATAGAGTAAATCACAACAAAGGATAATGGGATTAAGTATGCCCAAAAGAACTTTTTATAATTTTCAGCTTTTTTAAACAACTGTGTTGCTAAAAAGTAAAAACAAACTACAAACCATAATCTTGCTAATAAGAATTTAAAAGAAACAACAGGCATTTCACTGGTTAAGCTGGTAATAAATATCCAGGCGAGGTTAAAACTTATTGCTATCGTTATTGGATGATATATTAATTTTTTATCTAAATCAGTTTGTTGAATTAATCTCAATAAATAGAGAATCATAACTCCAAACATTAATGGCTCAGTTGGCAAATACATCCCTATACCTCCTACAGCTAATTCTTCTAAATTAAGGGATAAGGGAGTGGTAAAAACAATAAACCACATTAATTTTTCTAACTGAAAAAATGCCATAAAAACTAATGTGAGGGCAAAAGGTATAAGAGCAAAATAGTACATCTCATTAATCACGAAATAACTATTTAATGCAATAAAAATAAAGCTACACAAGTAAACCCAATATGACTTTAACAACCTATTCAATTAAAGATGCTTTAAACGATTATATGTTAAAAGGGCTACAATTGTAAACAAAAGACTTCCAAACAATGATAAAACAACTATTAACCACCTAATTGGATAACACTTTTTGTCAGCTACTTCTGGAAACACTATTGTGTTGGTATAAGTAAGTTCTTTTTGTAAATCAATTACAGCATTTTCATATTGAATTAATATTGCGTTGTAATCTCTTCTTGCTAAATCTAATTGTTGATGTAAATCATGGAAATGACGTCCTTCTTTAGTTAAGTTATCATATAAGGTTTGTGCTTTTTCAGAATTTTTGCCTTTTAAAATCATTTCCATATAACCAGAAGTTACTTCTCTTGATTGCTGTGTATAATCAAGAAGTCCATATTTTGTACTTAAATCTTGAATTTTTAATTCTAAACTATCAATTAATTCTTGCTTCTTAACTAATTGGTTCTTTCTTATGACTACAATTTCATTAGCCTTAAGTCTATGAAGTTTTCTAATTTTTAAATTTACCTGAAGTATTAAATCTTCAGCAATTTTTTTAGCTATTACAGGGTCTGTATCAAGTACTTCGATATTAACAGATTCAAAATTAGTCTTACTTACCTGTATATTATCATTTATTTTTTTGTGCAAATCAAACAAATAACCTTGTGAAGTAGTATCCATTCCATAGTGCTCTATTAAATTAAAGTTTAATAGAATAGTATCTCTAATATCGTTACCTTCAAGCAACTGAAGCAATTGTTCTGTAGGTGACTCGGAACTATAATTAATTAAATTTGATGGATATAATGAAGCTTCTGACTTATATTTTGGCGCAATAAAAAGAGACGATGAAAATATGATTGACGAAGCTAAAGCTAACAATACAACTATAACTAAAAGCTTAAAGTTAGTCTTAACAATTTCTAGTAATCCGCTATTTTTTTCATCAAAAATCATTTTAATTTCGCTGATTTAATACTCTCATAAAGCAGTATTAATATTAGAGTTAATAAAAATGTAGAAAAGGTTGAAATCACTACAATTAACCATCTAATTGGGTAAGTTTTCTTTTCTGCAGCATAAGCATTGTTTACTATAAATTTATGCTGTAATGATTTTTCTGCATCAATTTCTGCTTCTCTATAATGCGCTCTAATTGATGATAATCTTTTTTTCTCTAATACCTTTTCATCTTCAATACTTGTAAATAATCCTGCATACTTACCTAATGTATCCAACTGAATCTTTAGTTCTTTTGCAGCATTATGTTTCCCCTCTAAAATTGCTGTTGCCATTTGTTCAGTTAATCTTTCCGATTGAGCTCTAACATTAATAATACCCATCTCTCTCATAGCCTTTAGAGAATCTTCTAATGAATTAATATAAGCTATTTGAGCATCATATTCTTCCTTAACAATACTTAAAGCTTCAACAGCAATTTCTCTTCTCATTCTATTTTTTACTGTATCTAATAATGCCGCAATATCATTTGCAATTTTTGCAGCAGTATCAGGACTATGGTCTAAAACATTAATTTCTACAGACATAAACTTAGTCCTGTCAAAACTTACATTACTCTCAAATTCTTTTTGGAGCTTAGTATTTTTATATTGATCGTCCTCATCAATATCATAATGCTTCATCAAATTATATTTCTCAATAATTCGATTTCTAATTTCATCCGAATTTAAAACTTGAATCATTTGCTCAGCTTGTTCTTCCTCACCTAACCTTAATACATCTTCTTTTCCAGTATTATTATCTGAAATAAGAGCTTTTGCGATAGAACTCGTTGTAGTAGGGAATAATACTACTGTAGATTTATATTTATTCTGTATAAGTAAAGATGCTACAATTGAAACTATTGCAGCCACCACAGTTACTATAACTAGAGGTTTTCTCCATCTATAAAAAAACACAACTAAATTTTCTGAATTTATGTTGTTATTGTTTTCTGTATTACTCATCTATCTATTGATTTTTTAAGAACGACAAAAGTAGCTATTTTTATTCAAATGCTTGTTAACCTCTGCGTTGGAGTAATTTTTTCGCATCTTTTATATTTACAATTTTAAACACTAATGATAACAGCAATCCTAAAACTCCAATTACAACAAATCTATAAACTACATCTAATTGTAAATTATCATTTACTATAAAAAGAGAAGTAATAATTAAAAATAAAGTTGCTAAAAACTTCCAATTAAATGGAAATTTAAAGTATTGTTTCACCAATATCACTTGAACAATTACAACTATCATCTGAGTTATTAAACTTGCTATAGCTGATCCATAGGCTTTATAAGTAGGTATCAAAATTACATTAAGAACTACATTTATAACTAAACCAATTATAGCTAGCGTGTTTAATTGTTTGAGGTTATTATTTGCTGTTAAGAGCGTTCCAAAAATATAAGTAGATGCAATTGCTACAAAGCAAAACATTAATATTGGTAAAACATTTACGGCTTCTCCTCCATCATTATAAAGTAATTCGATTATCTCATTTGAGGATGAAAAAGATACTATTGCCAAAACAATAGATGGAATAAAAATTAAGCTAAATGATAATCGAACTAACTTATTTAAAGATTGTTTCTTTTTTATCATAAAAGCAAACATGGGTAATAATAAGCCTGCAAACAATACCCCTATTTGATTTGCTGCATCCATTAACCGATATGCTTGTGCGTAAATTGCTGCTTGATACTCACCATCACTCAACATTGAATCTAACATCACTGCATCGATTCGATAATAAAAGGTCATGGTTAAAACCAATAAAGCAAATGGAGCTGTTTGTTTAATTATTTTTTTTAAAAAAGCCTTATCAAATTTAAAGCTAAAGCTACTTGTCTTTACAAAAACAGTAATAAAAATAAATATAGCAGCAATTGCATAAGCTAATGTTTGTCCATACACAAAGTGCATAATTGTAAAATCAGATGACAACCAATTACCCCATATTAAAATACCACAAAATGCAATCATTAAGGTTTTATCTAATACTGAAAAAAGGCTATCTAAAGCAAACAATTGTAATCCAGCAATATTAGAACGTAAGTACTGAATAAATGAAATTAAGAATTGATTGATAGCCAAAAACAAAAGCATTTTAAACCTGATAGAATCGTAGCCCATTGAAGCGCCTACAGTAAAAGTTACTGTGAAATATATTATTGCTAATAAGAACTTAAAAACCACTATACCAGAAAAGTACTTGGTTAATAACTC
>CBDUPT010000186.1:0-5722 GCA_965369165.1 uncultured Flavobacteriales bacterium
CTAGTAATTTGTTTATTAAAAACTTAGATGATCTAGGTTTTATTTTAATTTTTACATTCTCTTTTTCTTGAACTTTACAGCCTATAAAAAAGAAAATTACAATAAAGGTTGTAATCCAGTATCCCAACTTCATTTTATTCATACAGCTTTTTATCGGCTATTTTTTTATCTAAAAATTCAGAAGTATCTCCTTTTTCAACTTCTTTTGCTTTATTCCAAAATTCTAATGCTTTTGTAATATCATTCAATTTAGCATAAGTATCTCCTAAATGTTCTAAAATAACTGCATTTTTACCACCACCACCATTTACAGCTTTTTCTAACCATTCTTTAGCCTGCACATATTTACCTTGTTTGTATAGTATCCAAGCGTATGTGTCTTGATAATTATATTGATCTGGCTCTACTTCATTACAAAGTGCTGAAAGCTCTTCTGCTCTATCCAAATTTTCGCCTCTAAGAGATAAATAGTAGCTATAGTTGTTTAAAACATAGATGTTTTTAGGGTCAATTTTTAAAGCTTCTTCATAAGCGTTATCAGATGCTTTATAGTTTTTAACACCATTATTAGCATCACCTAAATTTGCATAAAACTGAATAAGAAGCGCTGGGTTATCAATAACATAATCTTTACCTATATTAAGGTACTCTATAGCTTCATTATATTCTTTCTTTTGAAGGTTAATAGCACCATAAAAGAAGTAAAAAATAGGTTGATTAGGGAATAATTCTAAGGCAGCTTTACTGTCTCTAAGTAAAGCTTCATTATCTTGTAATTCAGATTCAATAAACATTAGTTGACTCCATATCGGAAATTTAGAACTATCTTTTTCTAATGCTTTGATGTAATACTCTTGAGCGCTCGCTAATTTTTTATCCCGATATAAAAAATCAGCATAAATGGTATATGATTTAGCATCTTCCGGATGAGTCTTGATTAAAATTTTGTTTAAAGCAAATGCCTCACTTTTTAAATTATTTGAAGATTCGGTAGCAGAATAATAAGATAATAAAATTTTCATTTTAGTATCAATGTCTAAGTCTTGACTTGCAAAAGCTTTTTTTAATGCTTCAAATGCTTTTTCATCATCACCTTTCTTTTTGTAATAATCATGTAATGATAAATTTGCATAGGGATTATCAGGGTCTTTCTCAGTCATTTTGCGATAAATATCAAATGCTTTGTCATCCATATCATTTGCAACATACAAATCAGCTAATAATCCTTGATATCTTAACTCATTAGGGAAAGCTTCAATAAGTTTTATAATTTCATTTGCTGCGTTATCTACATCTCCAAGTTTGATGTAAATTTTTTCTTTTTGAACTGAAAGTTCTTCAGAAATACCGACCAAACTTTCAACTTTATTAAAAGTATTAATGGCTTCTTTATATTTTCCACCATATAATTGCATTCCTCCTAAATCAAAATATAGATCAACGGTACCTCCTTGTGTTTCTATTAGATACTCATATTGTTTTATAGCATTAGTTAAATCTCCATTTCGTTGTAAAGCATGAGCATACAAAATTCTGTACCAATAGTTGTCACCATCTAAGTCAACCGCTTTTTTTGCAAACTCTAAAGATAAGTCGTATTGCTTAGCAGATTCATATATATGAGCTAATTCATAATAAGGAGCAGATTCATTAGGTGCTATTGTCGCACTTTGTGCAAATAGACCAGCTGCCTTTTGATAGTTCCCTAATATTCTTTCTTTGTTTGCTTCATGAAAATAGAATTTAAACTTAATCTGTTCTTTTTCTGACAGATCAGCTAAATCTTTACTTTTTCCTTTAGGTTTATCATTAACTACTTCTTTAGAAGGAGAACAGGCTACCAGCAAGGTAATTATAAGTGTGAATATGTAAAGTTTAAATAGTTTCAAATTAATTTATCTCGTTATAATCTCCAATACTTAACTCTTGGTTGTTGTTATTGATTTTTACAAAATTACCAATCATAGAGTTGTTTAAAGTCGAATTGCTTATTGAAGTATTTGTTTGGATGATGGTGTTTGATATTGTAGAGTTTTCTATTATTGAATTATCTCCTATTGAAACGTGAGGACCAACAGTAGCTCCTTTTAACACCACATTTTTACCGATAAAGCAAGGTTCGATAATCTTTGAATCTTCATTTTTTAAAGAGCTGCAAACAATATCTTCATCTTTAATAAACTCTAAAACTCGCTGATTCGTATATACTGTAGCTTTATAATTGCCACAATCTAACCATTCATCAACTTTTCCAGGAACAAACTTTGTGCCTTTCTTTTTCATGTTTTCTAAGGCATCAGTTAATTGAAACTCGCCTTTATCAGTAATGTTATTATCAATTAAATATTGTAATTCATCTTTTAGGTAAGCACCATCCTTAAAATAATAAATACCAATAATTGCTAGGTCAGAAACAAATTCTTTAGGTTTTTCAACAAAGTCAGTTATAACATTATTTTCATCTAGTTTAACTACTCCAAAGGCACTTGGATCATCAATTTGGTTTACCCAAATAATACCATCAGCACTGCTATCTAATGTAAAATCTGCTCTAAATAAAGTATCTGCAAAAGCAACAACTACATTACCTTGCAAACTTTCTTTGGCACATAAAATGGCGTGAGCTGTTCCTAATGCTTCTTCTTGATGATAGATGCTACCTTTTGCGCCTAAACCTTCAGCTACGCTAATTAAATCTTTTTCTACTTGTTCTCCAAAATCACCTATAATAAATGCGATTTCATCTACTGGTTCACCACAGACTTTCGTGATATCTTCAACCAATCTTTGAACAATTGGTTTCCCCGCAACAGGAACTAAAGGTTTTGGAACTGTTAATGTGTGAGGCCTTAATCGAGAACCTCTTCCAGCCATAGGTACAATTATTTTCATTGTTTGATGTGCTAATTTTTAATGTGCAGATGTGTTAATTATTACATTTTCACATTAATTGAATAATTATTTTTTTCCGGTACTGCCAAATCCTCCGCTACCTCTTTCAGTATCGGAAAGCTCTTCAACTAACTCCCATTTTGCTTGTTCGTGTTTTGCTATTACCATTTGTGCAACTCTTTCTCCATTTTCAATGGTGAAGTTTTCGTTAGATAAATTGACTAAAATCACACCTATTTCTCCACGGTAATCAGCATCTATTGTTCCTGGTGTATTTAATACCGTAATACCATTTTTATAAGCTAACCCACTTCTTGGTCTTACTTGTGCTTCATAACCAACAGGAAGTTCAATAAACAACCCTGTTTTTACTAAAGTTCTTTCAAGGGGTTTTAGTGTAATTGATTCTGATATATTTGCTCTTAAATCTACTCCTGCAGAAGCTTCTGTGCCATAATGAGGGAGTGGGTGATTTGATTTATTTACTATTTTTATTTCCATACTATACTATAATTACAGTGGACTAAATTACCACTTTTTTTGGTCTTTCTAACCAATAAATTACACCAACAAAGCCAATGACTATAAAGCTGTGAATACTGTATTTGATGACTGTATTTTCAAGGGCTAAATAAGTGCTTCCAAAGTATAATCCAAAGGCTAAAGACAAGTATAAAAATACTTTAGCTAAATCATACTTTATTGGATAGTGTTTTCTACTTAAAATAAATGATAAGAACATCATTGAACTATAGCAAATTAATGTTGCCCATGCAGACCCAATGTATCCGTAAATAGGTATCCAGATGTAATTTAGAATAATTGTTATTACTGCTCCAAAGATGCCTATATAAGCACCAAATTTTGTTTTACCACTTAATTTATACCATATTGATTGATTATAATAAATACCTAAACTAATGTTTGCAAATAACAATATAGGGACGACTTGTAATCCGACCCAAAAGGCTTCATTTGGTATAAAATACTTTACTACATCAATAAACAACATAACACCTAAAAAGATGGTAGCACATACAATAACGAAATAAGTCATTACCTTAGAATAAATATCTTTTGCATCTTTTTCTTTCTCTTGGGCAAAAAAGAATGGTTCAGCAGCATATCTAAAAGCTTGAATAAATAACGTAATGATAATGGAAACTTTATAACAAGCACCATAAATTCCGAGTTGAGATAATGTTTCTTTTTCGCCCAAAACATCAAACAACATTCGTTTTAACATTATTCGATCTATCGTTTCATTTACAATACCTGATAATCCAAATATTAGTAGAGGTAAAGCATAAATAAACATCTTTCTTAATAAAGTTAACTCAAAGCCAAATTTTGCTTTAAGCATATCTGGTAATAACAAAATAAACTTAACAATACTTGCAATAAGATTGGCAATAAATACATAACCGACCCCTATTTCTGGGTTGTAAAATGTTTCTATTAACCAATTTGTTTCTCCTGCAAGATGCTTAGGTAAACAATAAGCTAAAAAGAAAAGATTTAAACCGATATTAACCCCAATGTTGGCAAAGTTGATAACAGCAAACTTAATAGGCCTGTTGTCTGCCCTTAATTTTGCCATTGGAATAGATGAAATAGCATCTAATCCAACAATAATAGCAAACCAAGTAACAAATTCTGTATTATTAGGATACTTTAACCATTTAGCAATTGGTTGATCAAACAAAAAAGCAAATGTTATAAATAAAAAGGAGGTTGCAAAGAGTGAATAAATTACTGTGGTGTAAACGGTTTTTGAATTATGCTCTTCAAGTGTAGAAAACCTAAAGTAAGCGGTTTCCATGCCATACGTAAGGAAGACTACTAAAAATGCAACATAAGAATACATTTCAGTAATAATACCATATTGATCGGTAGTAAAGTTTGCAATACCTAAATAGACAGGAACCAAGAACCAATTAAGCAATCTGCCAACGATACTCGTTAGCCCATAAATGGCAGTTTGTCCTGCTAGTTTTTTTAATGGGTTGCTCATATAATAAGTTGAAAGTTAAAAGTACAAAGTGAAAAGTTTTATGGTAAGCTTACTTTATACTTTTAGCTTTATAAACTTTTAACTGAAATTCGGCTTTCTTTTCTCAATAAAAGCAGTAGTTCCTTCTTTAAAATCTTCGGTGCCAAAACATTTTCCAAATTCTTCAATTTCGGTGTCAAAACCGTTAATTCCATCGGTATAACCAGCGTTAATGGCATTTATTGCACTAGCAATAGCTGTAGATGAATTTTTAACAATCTTTAACGCTATTTTTTTACATTCAGCTAACAATTCTTCTTGTGGAGTAACATAATTTACCAAACCAAAACTTAAGGCTACATCAGCAGAAATCATTTTAGCGGACATAATCATTTCCATAGCTCTACCTTTTCCAACTAATTGTGCTAATCGTTGTGTACCACCATAACCAGGAATAACACCTAAAGTCACTTCAGGTAAACCTAGTTTGGCATTATCAGAAGCTAATCTAAAATGGCAACTCATGGCTAATTCTAATCCGCCTCCTAAAGCAAAACCATTAACAGCACCAATTACAGGAGTAGTTAAGTTTTGAACTAAATTAAAAAGAGATTTGTGTCCGTTTGCAGCTAATTCCTTTCCTTGTAATACATTAAATTCATAAAATTCTTTGATGTCTGCTCCAGCTACAAATGCTTTAGTTCCAGACCCAGTAATAATAATGGCTTTTACATTTGTATCAGCATTTAAGCTTTTAAATGCATCGCTTAACTCAGCTATAGTTTCAGAATTTAAAGCATTTAATTGATTGGGGCGATTGATTGTTAAAACCGCTAT
>CBDUPT010000187.1:0-5683 GCA_965369165.1 uncultured Flavobacteriales bacterium
TTTTACCCTCCTCGTCTTTTAAATAAAGCCATTAATGGTTTTACATAGTCTTCATGGGTTCCAATGTTAGCAGTATCAACTCCAGACTTTTTAAATGTATTATTTAAGATGTCTTTACGTTTTAAAGCTTCCATTTTGTATTCTTTTTGGGCTTCTTTACTTGATGTGTTTACCCATTTAATTGCTCCATTTTCAGCATCTAACATTGGAACTAAACCAATGTTAGGTAAGTCTTCTTCAGCTTTATCATAAAGCCTTAAAGTGATTAAATCATGTTTTCTGTTTGCGATTTTTAATGCGTTTTCAAAGCTAGTATCAGTAATAAAGTCAGATAAAAGAAATGCAGTACAACGTTTCTTTATTACATTATTAAAATACTTTAATGCTTGAGCAATATCTGTACCCTTACTTTCTGGTTCAAAATCAATTAAGTCTCTAATAATCATTAAAATATGACTTCGCCCTTTTTTAGGAGGGATAAACTTTTCAATTTTATCAGAGAAGAAAATAACACCAACTTTATCATTATTTTGAATGGCAGAAAAAGCCAGTACTGCGCATATTTCGGTGGCAAGTTCTTGCTTGCTTTTTAATTGTGTTCCAAATTCTTTAGAACCACTAACATCTACCAAAAGCATAACCGTCATTTCACGTTCTTCTTCAAAAACTTTAACGTAAGGGTGGTTGAACCGAGCTGTTACATTCCAATCAATTGTTCTTATCTCATCACCATGCTGGTATTCTCTTACTTCGCTAAAAGCCATACCGCGCCCCTTGAAAGCAGAGTGATACTCACCCGAAAAGATTTGATTGCTCAAACCACGAGTTTTAATCTCTATCTTTCTTACTTTTTTTAGAAGGTCAGATGTACTTTGGTTAGACATAAGAAGTTAGACTTTTAGATTTAAAGAGGCTAGATTTTTAGACGATTGAAACAGTATTCATAAGTCTATATATCTAACATTTAATTTCTAGTTTAAGGGATTTCAACGTTATTTAAAATACCATTAATAATATCGACTGTAGTTATATTCTCAGCTTCAGCTTCGTAACTTAAACCAATTCTATGTCTTAATATATCATGACAAACAGCTCTAACATCTTCTGGAATTACATAACCTCTTCGCTTAATAAAAGCATATGCTTTAGCTGCTAAAGCTAAGTTTATACTTGCTCTTGGAGAACCTCCAAAGGTGATTAAGTTTTTATAGTCAGCTAAGTTGTAGTTTTCTGGATAACGAGTAGCATCAACAATATCAACAATGTATTGCTCAATTTTCTCATCCATATAAACCTCTTTTACAACAGCTCTTGCTCTTGTAATATCTTCTGGTTTTAAAACACAATTAGGAGTTGGGAAGCCATTAATTGAATTACGGATAATTATTTTTTCTTCATCTTTTTTAGGGTAATCTAATACTACTTTAAGCATAAATCTATCCACTTGTGCTTCAGGTAAAGGATAAGTTCCTTCTTGCTCAACTGGGTTTTGTGTTGCTAAAACTAAAAAAGGCTCAGGTAATTTAAATGTTTCTTCACCAATAGTAATTTGTCGTTCTTGCATAGCTTCTAGTAAAGCACTTTGCACTTTTGCGGGAGCTCTGTTAATCTCATCAGCTAGTACAAAATTGGCGAAAATAGGCCCTTTTTTTACTGAGAACTCTTCTTGCTTTTGATTGTATATCATTGTCCCTACTACATCGGCAGGTAATAAATCTGGAGTAAACTGAACTCTGCTAAACTTAGCATCAACAGTTTTTGCTAACGTATTAATAGCTAACGTTTTTGCTAAACCAGGAACACCTTCTAATAAAATATGTCCATTAGATAGTAAACCAATTAGTAATCGCTCTGTCATATGTTGTTGACCAATGATTACTTTACTCATCTCCATGGTTAACAAATCAACAAAAGCACTTTCTTTCTGAATTTTTTCGTTTAAAGCCTTAATGTCCACATTAGATGTTTGCGTACCACCTGTATTGGTAGGTGCGGCTTGTGGAGCTGGGTTTTGACTTTCTGTGTTTAATTCTTCCATAATTTTATTAAAATAATATGACCAAAGGTAAGAACTGAAAGCTGGTTTACCAACTATAAGGTTATTAACGCTTGTTAAAAAATGTTAAAGAATTTTTGAGAATTTTAACTTATGGATAATGATATTTGTAGAAATGTATTCTTGATGCAATTTTTGATTTGTTTTATCCTTCGATAAACTCAGGATGACAATCAAATCACTCGAATGGACAATGATTTTAACTTATAGAAACTAAAAATACAATTTATGTCTGATCAAAAATTAACCTTAACAGAAACCATTGATATGGTAAAAGAGTTTCATGAAGCTTTTAAAATTGGTAATGAAGAACAACCTATTGGTAAGATAGCTGAAAAGGATTATTTGTTAAGATATAAATTGATGAGAGAAGAGAATGAAGAATATTTAGAAGCTGCTGAGAATGGAGATTTGGTTGAAATTGCAGATGCTTGTGGAGATATGTTGTACATTTTGTGTGGAACAATGTTAAAACATGGTTTACAAGATAAAATAGAGGAAGTATTTAGAGAAATACAAAGCAGCAATATGAGTAAGTTGGATAAAAATGGTGAGCCAATTTATCGTGAAGATGGGAAAGTATTAAAGAGCGACTTGTATTTTAAGCCGGATATTAAAACAATTTTAGAGAATTAAACATTTCCATTAATCCCTATTCAAGGAGGGAACTAAAAACAAAAAAGGTGAATCCTGAACTTTCGGGATTCACCTTTTTTAGTTAAGCATTAGATAGGTGCCTATTTCTTTAACTTAGGGTTCATGGCATCAGTTAAGCCTTCACCAATTAAGTTGTATATCGTTACAGTAATAAATATTGCAAAACCAGGGAATATTGCTAACCACCATGCTGTAGAATCTTGACGAGCAGCAGATAATAAAGATCCCCAAGTAATAGTTTCTGCAGGAACACCTACACCAATAAACGATAAAGTTGATTCAATTAATATTGCAGAGGCAATACCAAACGCGATAGAAATTAAAACTGGCGATAATGCATTTGGTAATGCATGTTTTACAATAATTCTAAATTCTTTATAACCCAAAGCATTAGCCGCTTCAATGTATTCTAAGTTTCTAACTCTTAATAATTCAGCTCTTGTAAATCTTGCTATACCTGTCCAAGTAGTTAAACCAATAATCATCATTACAATAAATATAGATGGTTTGGCAACAACTGCTGCAATAGAAATAATTAAGAATAAACGAGGAATAGATACAACAACCTCAATTAACCTACTAATTAATATATCGGCAGGGATTACAACTTGTTGTTTTAAAATAGGTAGCATTTTAAATGCTTTGCTAATCATTTTAAAGCCAAACATTACTGCTCCAAAAATGATAAAGCTAATTAATAATTCCCATGAGAAACTACTAAAGGATTCTCCAATGGCATCAGATAGCGTATAAGACCTTGTGCCAAAAGCATAAAAGCAAGCAAATACAAAACCTATAATATAAATAATTAAAGATGAGATACTCATCTTCAATTTATCATCACCGTAATATCCAGCAATAGCTCCAAAGAAAATTCCAATAATAGCAGCAATTCCCATAGAAACAATACCAACTAAAAGTGCAATTCTGGTTCCATGTATCATCCCAGCAAAAACATCGTGCCCTAAAGCATCTGTTCCTAGCCAATGCTTCCATTTACTAGATTCAACATCCTGCTCATCAAAAGGACCAACGGAGGTGTTCATGAAATCAATATTTTTAGGTAGGTAAGGAGTTAATGGCCAAATAGTCCATTCGTACTCTAAATCTTTCCAAGAAACATTAACAAAATCTTTTTGCCATTCTGCCATTCCTAAATCAACCGCATATTCCTTGAAAACTGGAAAGTAAACTTCTCCTTGATATTTACAAGCAATGGGTTTTTCGTTAGCTAAGAAGTCAGCTAATAAAGCAATAAATACAAATAGGTAAACAACTCTTAAAGACCAAACAGCAATCTTGTTTTTTTTGAATTGTTTTTTTACGATAGACCAATAACTTTCATTTTCGTTTCCAGTAAACGATTCTCTGTCGTTAGCCATATCAGAAATCTTCTGTTCAGAAGCTTTTCTTTTTGTGAATATGTTTAACAAGCCCATAATTATTTTTTATTAGAGAATGAAATTCGTGGGTCAACGTAAGCATATAAAATATCTGCTACTAAGTTGCCGACAAGGGTTAGTATTGCTGTAAACATTAAAACTGTAAATACAATAGGGTAATCTCTTGCAAAAATTGCTTTTAGGGTTAATTGCCCCATACCAGGTATAGAGAATATAATTTCAATAATAAATGAACCACCAATTGCTAAAGGAAAAATACTAGCAAATAATGTAATAATAGGTATTAATGAATTTCTGAATGCATGTTTCCAGATAACAGCTTTCTTTTTCAACCCTTTAGCCCGAGCAGTTCTTATGTAATCCATTTCTAATACATTTAACATACCACCTCTCATTTGACGAGAGATAAATGCAAAAGATGCATAAGTTAAACAAAGCAATGGTAAAATTAAATGGTAAGCTGTTTCAAAGAAACGATCCCAATAAGGAGCATTTTCTGGAAGACTTCCTAAACCAAATGTAGGGAACCAACCTAAACCACCACCACCTAAAAATTGAATTAACATGGTTGCAATCCAAAAGTTTGGTAAAGAGTATAATAAGAATAATCCTGTTGTAATTAATTTTTCAGACCATTTCCCTTTATCGACAGCAGAACGAACACCTAAAGGTATTGCTATAATGTATGCGATTATAATTGATAAAATACTTAGTATCATTGACCATTTTAAAGCATCAAATATTTTAGAACTAACTGGTCGTTTATCTTGAAATGAAATACCAAAATCACCTACTACAAATCCAGAAATCCAATTATGATATTGGTTCTCTAATCCATACCATACAATTTTGGGTATGTATCGATTACTAACATTTTTTGAAATTTGCATGTGTGTATATGCATTAATCAAATCGTAATACTTAGGTGCTGCAAAACTTGAGATGGTTTTGTTTTTAAATAAATCAAATTCAATATTTTGGATAGTAGCATCGGTTTTTTCTTTAGAGTAGTTAATGTATAAAACATTTACGGCATCTTTTAATTTTCTTAAATCAGATGAAGTTTTATCAACTATTTCAATTTCATATAATCTATTTTCGAATGCCCTAAGTGAATGATAATAGTTAGAGACATTGTTCCAATCACCATATTCATAAGACATTCTTTGTAAGTTGTCTCTATGAGCTTTTTTAGAAATTCGGTGAAGAGTGTCTGGGAAAGTTGCGTTAGTAAAAGTAAAGTAGAATAGAGGTAAATCAAAACCTAATTCATGTCTTTTAGCATTGTAAGTTTTTTCACTAGAAAGTTTTTCTCCGCTCATTCCATCCCCACCAACGCTTTGGTTAAGCATTGTTTCTACTGGGTCACCAGGGGCATTAATACTTATCACAAACGTAAGTAGCGAAATTGCTATTAACGTTGGAATAAAAATTAATAATCTTTTTACAATGTATTTAAACATACTTTTTTAAAGCCTATTGAGCAGCATTAACAGTAAAACCACTTAATCTATATCCTGGTCTCATTGCTGTTGTTTCAGCATTGCTAAACATTTTGTGGATACAA
>CBDUPT010000188.1:0-5653 GCA_965369165.1 uncultured Flavobacteriales bacterium
ATTTATTAGACACTGTAAGTATTAGTTTAGCATTTGAAAATGGAAGTATTGCAAGTATTTCTTATTTTTCTAATGGCAGTAAAAAATTAAATAAAGAGTATTTAGAAGTTTTTTGTGGGGAACAAAGCGTTATTATTGATGATTATAAAACCATGGATGTTTTAGGTAAAGGAAAGAAAAATATTAAAAGCTCTTCTCAAGATAAGGGACATGCTAAAGAGGTTAAATTGTTTTTAGAAGCTATTAAATTAGGAGAACAATTACCTATTTCTTTTCAAGAATGTTATAATTCTACTAAAGCAACATTTGATGTGTTAGATAAAATTAAAGGAGAAGTCTCCCTTTGAAGGGAGATTTAGAGGGATGTTTATGCCTAATTTAACAAAATTACAATACCAATGTAAGTCCTATCAAGGGGTATAAAAAGAAATACAATTGAATATTAAATCATCACTAAAACAACTTCAAGATTATATCGAATCCGAAAAATTTAAAGGATACGATCCTTATGACACCCTTAATTCACCAATACCATTTCATTGGTTAGGGAAATGGGGACCTGTTTTAGCTATTCAATTCCAAAAACGAAATCCGTTTAACATTCGAAAATTATTAGGAATTAAAAAAGATTATAATCCTAAAGCTATTGGATTGTTGTTACATGCTTATTCACTAGAATATCAAAACAACAAAAAGGAGGAAACGCTACAAAAAATGGAGTTTTTCTTTAATTGGTTAATAGAAAATAGAACTAAAGGTTATGATGAATTTTGTTGGGGATATAATTTCGATTGGGCAAGTCCAGTTAAGTTTTTAGAAAAATATTCTCCAACTATTGTGGTAAGTGGATTTATTGCCAAAGGAATTTTTGAATATTACCAAGCAACTCAAAATCCTAAAGCTTTAGAGGTTTTAAAAAGTATAGGAGATTTCACTCAAAATCAATTGGCTTGGACTAACACTAAAAAAGGACTTTGTGTGAGTTATAGCACTAAAACAACGGATTGTTGTTACAATGCAAACATGCTGGGAGCAGAGTTGTTTGCTCGATTATATTTTATCACCAAACAAGAAAAATATAAAGAGTTAGCATGTAAAATGACGGATTTTACAATTGCTTATCAAAAAGATTCTGGTTTATGGAATTATAGCATTGATTTAAAAACAGAGAAAGAGCGAACACAAATTGATTTTCATCAAGGTTATGTGTTGGATTCTATTCATTATGTCAATCAATATTGTGGTGAGAACGAAGCTTATACAAATGCATTAAAAATTGGGGTAGCTTATTATTTCAATAATCAGTTTAAACCAAACGGACAATCTATTTTTAGAGTGCCCAACGAATATCCCATAGAAATTCATAACCAATCACAAGGAATAATTACCTTAATAAGGTTGTCATATTTATCACCAAATTATTCAGTTTTTGCAGCTACTATTGCTAATTGGACAATAAAAAATATGCAAAACAAAAAGGGCTATTTTTATTATAAGAAATATCCGTTTTATACTATTAAAACACCTTTTATGCGTTGGAGTCAGGCATGGATGTTATTGGCGTTAACTGAATTAAAAAATGCTCAAAATGACTAAAGATTTTACGTTAGAGAAATATGAAGCATTTTTAAGAACAGCAATTGATAATGGATATCAATTAGTTTCTTATCAAAACTATTTAAATAATGATTTTGATAAAGTTCTGATACTAAGGCATGATGTAGATAAGAAGCCTCAGAACTCATTGCAAACAGCTCAACTGCAACATAAATTAGGGGTAACAGGAACTTATTATTTTAGGGCAGTTCCTGAAAGTTTTGATGTGAGAATTATTCAGCAAATAGCTGAGTTAGGACATGAAATAGGTTATCATTACGAAGATTTGACCATTTGTAAAGGAGATTATGAAAAAGCAATTGTTCATTTTGAAAAATGGCTAAATAAGCTTAAAGAATTTTATCCAGTTGATACGGTTTGTATGCACGGAAGCCCTATGTCTAAATGGGATAATAGAAAGCTTTGGGAAAAATACAATTATAAAGATTTTGATGTAATTGCTGAACCATATTTTGATATTGATTTTAATGAAGTGTTTTACATTACTGATACAGGAAGAAAGTGGGATGGAAATAAAGTGAGTGTTAGGGATAAGGTAGCCTCAAAATTTGAGCTCACATTCCATTCAACAGATGATTTGATAAAAGCTTTCAAAGAAGGAAAATTGCCCAATAAAATAATGCAGAATATTCATCCTCAAAGATGGACTAATAATAGTCTGGAATGGATGCAAGAATTAATCATGCAACGCATAAAAAATAATGTTAAAAAAGCCATCTTTGTAAAATCGTGAGTAAACTAAGAGTATTTATCATATCGCAAGAAGAACCATTTTATATTCCTAAAGTAATTAGGTATTTGGTAGAACATCAAAGTAATTGTTTTGAAATAGTTGGAGCTACTAGACTTCAGCCACATCGTAAAAATAAAACGATGAAAGATTGGTTGTTAGAGCGTACACAAATTTACACTTATTGGGAGCTTTTTATAACAACATGTTTTTTTATTTACTGTAAAATAGGCTTTAAAATCTTAGCAAAAATAGGTGTTGATAATCCATTTTCGGTAAAACATGTTTATGCTAAAAATGAAATCAAAGAAATTGAAACAAACGATATTAATTCAACAGTTTATTTAACTAAACTTAGAGAGTTAAATATTGATGTTGTTTTGTCCATTTCGCCACCACAATTATTTGGTAAAGATTTATTAAACTTACCTAAAAAAATGTGTTTAAATGCTCATGGTACATTATTACCAAGACATAGGGGCGTTTTTGGCAGTTGGTGGATGTTGTTTAATGGAGATAAAGAAATTGGAACAACTATTCATACAATGGTAGAGAAATTAGATGCTGGAGAAATTGTGTGGCAAAAAGAAATTCCAATGCCGGCTAAACCTACACAGTATGCAATTGCTTATCATACTAAAAAAATTATGGCAGAAGGATTAGTAGAAACTTTAAATAAATTGAGTGTGAAAAGGTTAGATGAAATAAAATCTCCTTATCAAGAGAGTTATCATAAGGCTCCAACAAAAGCACAAGGAAGAAGTTTTCATAAAAAAGGATTGAGAGTTGTTACATTCAAAAATGCGAAGCTCACACTTTCAAAAAGTTTTTAAATTAAGTTCGTTAAATACTTTCCCGCTGTTTCTGGTTAATCCCCTTCATTTTTACTACTATTGTTTTGAGAG
The DNA here is from genome assembly GCA_965369165.1 of uncultured Flavobacteriales bacterium. Classification (GTDB taxonomy): domain Bacteria; phylum Bacteroidota; class Bacteroidia; order Flavobacteriales_E; family Vicingaceae. The sequence goes on from CBDUPT010000188.1 coordinate 3,253, forward strand.
ATGAAAGAAACTACAGATACATTTTTATTTTATTTAGGACATCCTGCACATTACCATAATATTTCGGTAGTGATTAAACAACTTTCAAAAAAAGGTTTTAGAATTGTTCTTGTGGCTAGAGGTAAAGATGTATTGTTTGATTTATTGGAGGGATTGCCTTATGATATTATTTACCTTAAACCGAGAATAGGGAAAAGTAAATTTGCGTTAGTTAAAACAATTCTTTTTAGAGAGTTTGTTTTATTGCGTTTAGCTTTGAAGTATCAGCCTAAAATGCTCATAGGGACCGATATTGTTATTGCTCATGTGGGGAAATTATTAAAAATTCCTTCTGTAATATTAAATGAAGATGATGCTAAAGAGGTTCCTTTTTTGGCTAAATACGGTTTTAAATATGCAACAGCAGTATTTTCACCTAATAGTTGCGATATAACTCCATACAATAATAAGATTGCATATCAAGGTTACCACGAGCTAGCTTATTTACATCCTAATTATTTTACCCCAGATAAATCTAAAATTTCAGAGTTATATAAAGAAGATGAAGATTATTTTATTTTAAGATTTGCAGAACTCACTGCACATCATGATGAAGGTAAAAGTGGCATCGATTTAGAAATAGCAAAAAAATTAATCAAGCTATTATCTCCTTTTGGTCGAGTTTATATTACCTCAGAGCGAAAATTGGAAACAGAATTAGAGCCCTACCGTATTCATATTAAACCTAAAAATATACACCATGCATTAGCTTATGCTAAGATGTATGTAGGAGATAGTCAAACTATGGCAGCAGAAGCCGCAGTTTTAGGTACTCCCTCAGTACGGTTTAATGATTTTGTTGGTAGATTAGGGTATTTAGAAGAGTTAGAACATAAGTATAAATTAACTGTTGGTGTTCCGACAGGTAACCCTGATTTACTTTTTTCTACCATAAAAACGCTATTGAAAAACAAAAATATAAAAGAAGATTTTAAGAAAAGAAAAGAATTGATGCTTAATGATGCTATCGATGTTGTAGAGTTGTGGAGTAATTATATAGTTGAAAACAGGAAAAAATAACTACTTTTAAGAGAGGATGAATAAACAGATAATTATAGAAGAGCAGGGAGGGAAAACATATACTTATTTATCTAAATTTATTGATATAGAAAGTAAGGATGTAGAAGTAGTTAAGACCACAACAGCTTTTAATGTAGTAAAAATACCTTCATTAAAAAAAGGTATTATTAACCTAAATAAAATTAATGACATTAAAAATATTAACGTTTTTTTTAAATTGATTAATGATAAATTAGAAAGTGGTGGGCTTTTTATTGGTTGTGTTGAAACAAAAAAAGAACGTAGAAAAAGAATATACAGAAAGTACCCAATTGGAATTGCTCAAATATACTATCTATTTGATTTCATTTTTAAACGTGTTTTTTCTAAACTATGGATTACGAAGTGGTTATACTTTTTTGTTACCGCAGGGAGAAATCAAGTGCTTTCTAAGGCTGAAGCATTAGGAAGGTTGGCTTATTGTGGTTTTGAAATAATTAATGAATGTGAAATAGATAACATTCATTATTTTGTAGCTAAAAAAGTTAAATCAGTCGAAAATGTAAAAGAGCCTCGTTTTAGTATTTTATTTAGAATGAATAGAGTAGGAGAAAAAGGCGAGCTTATAAATGTTTATAAAATAAGAACAATGCATCCTTATGCAGAGTATTTGCAAGACTATGTTTATAAGATTAACAATTTACAAAAAGGAGGTAAATTTAAAAATGATTTTAGGGTAACCACATGGGGAAAGGTGTTAAGAAAGTTGTGGCTAGATGAATTACCCATGATAATTAACCTGTTAAAAGGACAGCTCAAAATTGTAGGTGTTAGACCTTTAAGTAAACATTATTTAAGTTTGTATAGTTCGGAGCTAATCGAAAAAAGGAAGACGATTAAACCAGGTTTAATTCCTCCTTTTTATGCTGATATGCCTGAAACTTTGGATGAAATTATGGATTCAGAATTAAAATATATAAATGCCTATTTAAAGAATCCTTTTTCTACTGATTTAAAATATTTTTTTAAGGCATTTTCAAATATTATTATTAAAAAAGTTAGAAGTAATTAAACTATAAATATGTTAAAAAAAATAACATTAGTTTTTTTTGGTAGCCTGCTTATTACATCTTTGAACGCTCAAGTTGTATTAGAACCAATAACATCAAGTGTCTATGAATTTCTTGATGAAATGGCTCAAATGAAATATATTGAACTTAATTCTGCTGTAAAACCATATACAAGAATGTTTATTGCAAATCAACTTCAAGAAATTGAAAAGAATAAAATGGAATTAAACAAGAGGCAACAAAAAGAACTTGCTTTCTATTTTCAGGATTTTAATAAAGAGCTTAAATCTAAG
>CBDUPT010000189.1:0-5640 GCA_965369165.1 uncultured Flavobacteriales bacterium
ATTGTTGTATCTAATACGGCAACATTATTTTCAAAAGTTACAGTATCAGTATCAAAAAGTACATAAGGGTGTTTTATTGAAAAGCCGAATAAAGAATCATTTGTATTAATAGCATCTGTACTATATGCCGACCACACATCCAAATTATGAGTTCCGTTAGCACTTAAATCTACCGTATTTGTAAATGTATAGTAAAGTGTGTCTTCTGCATATAAAGTATTAGAAAGTGTAACCATTTCATTCACTATAGGTCCTGCATTAAGTTGAAATTCTAAGTTTACATTTGTTCCTGCTGGAAGTGAATCACAACCTAAAAACTGAACAGCTACACTCACCATTTCAGTAGATGTTAAATGACAATTTGATGTTGGTGATAAAACCTCTAACATTGCCATATCATAATTTTGTTGCAATTTATTTTCAACCTGCATATTTACAATACTGTCATTTGTAGCCTGTGGATCTAGGTTATAATTAACCCAAGCACTAACTGAGTGCATTCCAATAGTTGATAAATCTCCTGTAGCTGTAAATGTGTAAGTCAATGTGTCTCCACCAGCAAAAGTGCTTGATAAAACTATAGTATCGTTAACCACTGGTCCAGCATCAATTTGAAAGGCAACTGGAATAGAATCTCCAGCCATCAAATCTACCAAACAACCATTATTTCTAATTTTAATAGTTACGTTTTCTGCATTTGTAAGACCACAAGCAGTATTAGGCGATTCAATTTCAAGAACAGTTAAATCATTGTCTTCAATTGGAAACCCAACACCAACAGCAGCCCAAGCTTTAGAAACTTCTATTACTGCATTAGAACATGGTCCGTATAAATCTGCAGCTGCTTGAAGAGAACCTGTTCTTGCATCCCAATATTCAGAAGATTGTGTTAAATAAACTGTTAAATTTCTATAAGCAATTGCAGCAGCAGTATCTATTCCTAAAGCATTTACAGAATAAGTATAGTTATTATCATTAGTGCCTGTTCCTCCTACAGAAAGAAGATAAAACCAATAATTTTGTACACTTGAGTTGGTATGAACGCCTCCATTATCAACAGCTCCAAACTCCCAATTATTACCTAAATAAGTGTCAGGATCTCCAACAGAATTTGGATCAGACATAGAACGAAAACCATTGCCATTAATATCAAAATCTTCTCCAATAAACCAATCTGCATTTCCAGGGTCAGCAAAAAACTCAATAGAAGTACCAAAAATGTCACTAAAAGATTCATTTAAAGCTCCTGATTCATTTTGGTAAACTAGATTGGCTGAATATTCTGTTACACCATGTGCAATTTCATGTCCACCAACATCTAATGATGTTAAAGCGGAATAAGTTGTTCCATCTCCATCTCCATAAGACATTCTAACTCCATCCCAAAAAGCATTAGAATAGTTAGCATCATAATGAACATAACTCAATAAAATTGTCCCAAGATTATCATAACTATCTCTTCCATGCTCATTAAAAAAATAATCATAAGTCATTTCTGCAGCCCAATGTGCATCAGTAGCAGCTTCATCTTGTTGAGGGTTTACATTGTTCCAAAGATTATCAGTATCTGTAAAATCAACTGCTGCTGAATAATTAGTTCCTTGTAACATATTGTAAGTTTCAATTCCACCACCACGAGCATACTCTCTTAATCTGTAAGAGGTTGCTCCTAATGAATCTGTTTGAATTGATTGTGAACCAGCATATTTTGTTGTAGCTGTTCCTGTTACTTCTATATGATGAATCTTATCATAAGAATTTATAATTTCTCCAGAAATAGCATCTACAAATACATCTTGTTTAGATAAAGGCTGCTTTGCATAAACCTCAACCTTGTAGGCTAATCTATAGTTGTTCCCATTTTGAGAAAAATAAGGGTTGTAATAAACCAATTCAGCAGTTGGAAAATAAGAAGCGTTAGCATCCTTTTTAATTTTTCTTAATAATGCTTCTTCTCCATCAATATCCCACATATAACTACTTGCTCCAACATGCTTAATAGCTTTTTCAATAGCTACTTTATTTGAGATTGAAGCAGTACCATTATTCATTACAAAACTCACCAAATTTCCATTAGAGGCTATAACTGAGCCATGTTTTTCATGAACCAAATATTGTGCTCCAAAAACTTTAGTCCCTTCATAAGTTTGTTGGTAGCGATAATGCTTTACCCCCGTTTTATCTTCTTCAGCTTTAATTAAAACCAAATCATCTTTATCCGACAAGCCTAAATCTTTTTTATAAAACTTTATCAATCCTTCTGCCGACAATGGATTATCATTAACATATATATTAAAATTTTCAGCAGGTTTTGTTTGAACAAATTCAGATAATTGACTCTGTTGAGCAAATACGTTTCCACCTATAACTGATAAAAAAGCAATTGTTGTTATTTTAAAATTCATATTTATTTGATTTTTGAGAAAGCTAAAGTTAATAATAAACTGATTAATAACCGTTAATAAATTGGCTGAATAGATTTTTACAAAAAAATTTAAGCTGTTATTTTATTCCTAACTTTAACTCATTAATAATTTTTGAATGTCGAAAAAAAGAAAACCCAACAAAAAAAAGAGAAAAAGTGGTTCGTTTAAACACGATTTATTACACCAAATAATAGCCGTTTTTGACAAAAACCCAGGTAAATCCCTTACTTACAAACAAATTAGTAAAGCCTTTGGTTTTAAAGATATTTCTAACAAAAAACTAATTGGTGTTATTTTAGATGAATTAGTTGCTCAAAATAAACTTTACGAAACTCAAAAAGGAAAGTACAGTTTAAAATCTGGAGGTAATTTTATCGAAGGAAGAGTTGATATGACTTCTCGAGGAGCTGCCTATATAATTGTTGATGATAGTGACTCTGATATCTATATCTCATCCCGAAATACAAATACAGCCTTACACGGTGATATTGTAAAAGTGAACATTTTCTCAGGGAAACTTAGTCAAAAAATTGAAGGCGAAATTGTTGAAATTGTTGAACGTGCCAATACAGAATTTGTTGGAGTAATTGAAAAATCTAAAAATTTCTCATTTGTAATTACAGATAACAACCGAATGCCGGTTGATATTTTCATTTCCAACGATAAATTAAATAAAGCCAATGATGGTGACAAAGTGGTTGCTCAAATAACTGAATGGCCATTAGACAAGAAAAATCCTTTTGGGAGAATTGTTCAAGTATTAGGTCGCCCTGGTGATCATGACACTGAAATGCATGCTATTTTAGCTGAATATGGATTGCCTTACGAATTCCCTCCAAAAGTAGAAAAGGATGCTAGCAAATTAGCCATTGAAGTTAGTCCTGAAGAAATTAAAAAACGAAGAGATTTTAGAGCGGTTACAACATTAACTATCGATCCTGAAGATGCCAAAGATTTTGATGATGCTTTATCACTAAAAAAGTTAAAAAATGGTAATTGGGAAGTTGGCGTTCACATTGCTGATGTTTCTCATTACGTTAAACCAGGAACAATTTTAGATAATGAAGCTTTTAAGAGAGCTACTTCTGTTTATTTAGTAGATAGAGTTGTTCCAATGCTTCCTGAAGTTTTATCTAATCAGGCTTGTTCGCTTCGCCCTCATGAAACCAAGCTGTGTTTTTCTGCAGTATTTGAATTAGATGATGATGCTAAATTAATTAATGAGTGGTTTGGTAGAACAGTAATTTTTTCTGACAGAAGATTTTCTTACGAAGAAGCACAAGAACGAATTGAAACCAAAGAAGGTGATTACGCAGAAGAAATTTTAACACTTGACACCCTTGCAAAAAAACTAAGAGAGCAACGTTTTAAAAAGGGGTCAATTGCATTTGATAGAATTGAAGTTAAATTTAACTTAGATGAAGATGGAAACCCTATTGGGGTTTATTTTAAAGAAAGTAAAGATGCCAATAAATTAATTGAAGAATTTATGTTGCTTGCCAATAAAAAAGTAGCTGAATTTATTGGGAAACCCACCAAAACTAAAAAGCCAAAAACATTTGTTTACAGAATTCATGATGAACCTAATCAAGAAAAGCTATTAACACTTTCTAACTTCGTTAAAAAATTTGGTTACGATTTTAATGTGAATGATGGAGATATGTCTCATTCCATAAACTCATTAATTGCAGATGTTCAAGGGAAAAACGAAGAAAACTTAATTGAACAATTAGCCATTAGGACAATGGCAAAAGCTGAATATTCAAGTAAAAATATTGGGCATTATGGATTAGGGTTTTCTTATTACTCTCACTTTACATCGCCTATAAGAAGATATCCTGATGTTATGGTGCATCGTTTATTACAACATTATTTAGATGGTGGTAATTCTGCTGACCAACAAGAAGTTGAAACCCAATGTAAACACTCTTCTAAAATGGAAGTCTTAGCTACAGAGGCCGAAAGAGCCTCTATTAAGTACAAACAAGTTGAGTTTTTACAAGATAAAATTGGTGAAGAGTTTGATGGTGTAATTTCTGGAGTAAGTGAATGGGGACTGTATGTAGAGATTATGAACGGCTTATGCGAAGGCATGGCACGTTTGCGCGATATGGAAGACGATTTTTATACCTATGATGAAGAAAACTTTGCTGCAGTTGGAAGAAAATATGGAGATACTTATCGCATGGGAGATCCTGTAAGAATAAAAGTGATGCGTGCCGACTTAGCTAAAAAACAACTTGATTTTAAAGTAATCCCTCAAAACTAAATACTACAAATGCCGTATAGTTAGTTTTATTATATCCCTCTATTTTTGAAGAATAAAACTTAGTTAAAATGATAAAGATAGCAGTAGCAGAAGATAATGGCTTTTTAGCCAAAGCAGTTGAAGAGAAAATTTCTTTTTTTGACGATTTAAAATTCAAATTTAGAGGAGCTAACGGTAATGAGTTTATCGGGAAATTAGAGCAAGACCACAATGTAGATGTTATTCTAATGGACATTCAAATGCCAGAAAAAGATGGTATTGCTACTACTGAGTATGTAAAAAATAAATACCCTCACATTAAAATTTTAATGTTAACCGTTTTTGATGATGATGACAATATTTTTAATGCGATACAAGCTGGAGCAGATGGATATTTACTAAAAGAAACCAATCCAACAGAATTACATAAAGCTATAACAGATGTATTAGAAGGTGGTGCAGCAATGACTCCATCAGTAGCATTAAAAACTTTAAATATTTTACGTTTCCCAGAAAAAATGACTTCTGATAAAGTTCAGTTAGAGGAAATAAAATTAAGTAAAAGAGAGACTGAAATATTAGAGCATTTATCAAAAGGCTTGAACTACCAACAAATAGCTGAGAACTTAATTATAAGCCCTTCAACTGTTCGTAAGCATATCGAAAACATTTATAAAAAGCTACAAGTACACAACAAAATGGAAGCGGTACAAAAAGCTATGAAACATAATATTTTATAATTGTTTATTGCTTTATCACTTTTTTGGTCATTACATTTTTGCCATCTTTTACCTGAACAAAATAAACCCCATTAGCTTGTTTGTTTAAATCAATTATTGTTTTGTTGGTTACAACAATTTGTTGTTTTATTAGTTTGCCAAAAACCGTGTAAACACTTAATTGAGCTTGGGTATTTTCTAACTCATAATTGATAGTTATTTGCTGGTTAAAAGGGTTAGGATAAAT
>CBDUPT010000190.1:0-5636 GCA_965369165.1 uncultured Flavobacteriales bacterium
GTATATCTCCCAATTGATGTATGGCATCTTTATCAAAACAACAAGGTACAATTTTGCCATCCCAAGTTACCACGCAACTGCTCCACATTCGCCAACACTCATTTAACATTTTATTTTTTAAGCGGTAAGTTCCGTCAGCTTGTTTTTTGTAGCGACTATATTTATCTATAGTTGGTATCAATTCATTGCCATGCTCATAATTGTAAACTTGTGCAGTTTTAAATCGTATTTCATCTACTCCTAAATCGGTTGCCAACTGTTTAGCATCTTCCATTTGATGTTCGTTGGGTTTCACCACCAAAAACTGAAAAATGATATAAGGCGTTTTAGATTTTAATTCCTTTTTCCATTTTATCACATTCTTTGCACCTTCTAGCACTTTGTCTAAACTTCCATTTTTACGGTAACTCTCATAGGTTTCTTGAGTTGTTCCATCAATAGAAATGGTTAGCCTACTTAATCCACTTTCAATAGTCGCTTTGGCGTTTTTATCGTTTAAAAAATGAGCATTGGTAGATGTTGCGGTGTACATTTTTTTACTGTTGGCATAACTCACCATTTGCAAAAAATCAGGGTTAATGTATGGCTCTCCTTGAAAATAAAAATTAAGATAGTAGGTCTTTTTATAAACCTGATCAATTATGGTTTTATAAAAGTCTTGTTTTAAATTTCCTTCTGGTCGGCTAAATTGTTTTAACCCACTTGGGCATTCAGGGCAACCTAAATTACAAGCTGTGGTAGGCTCAATAGTTAAACTAATTGGCAAACCTTTTACTTTGGGTTTTTTAGTCCATTTACTGTAATGAAAACTCCATTTAATTTTAGCCGCATTTACCAATCTAACCAAACTAAGTTTGCTCAATAAATTAATATGGTCGGAGGTAATTGGCATTTCATTCAAAAATACGAAATCAAATAAGATTCCGCTTTTCAGCGGAATAAGTTCTACAAAATAAAACAACCCTCTTAATCTCCCTTCAAGGGGAGAAACAAATGAAAAAAAAGTAAATTAGCAGCCATGAAAATTTGGTTAGTCATTCTATCGTTTATTCCATCTCTTTTATTTGGTCAACACCAACTAAAAGGGAAAGTAATTGATAGTAAAACAAAAGAAGCTTTAGCTTTTGTAAATATTATTACTGGTAATAATTTAGGAACAACAACAGGAATTGATGGTCAGTTTACATTTAATTCAACTGAACCTATTTCTTCTTTAAAACTAAGCTATGTAGGTTATGAGCCTCAAGAATTAAACGTTAGTGGTAAAAAACACATCATCATAGAGTTAAAAAGTACTAACTATGAATTGATGGAGTTTAAAGTGTTACCAGGCGAAAATCCTGCTCATCGTATCATTAAAAAAGTAGTAGAAAATCGTAAAATGAACGATCCTGAAAAGAGTCTAAATTTTAAATATGATTCGTACACCAAACTTTATTTTACTGCTCAAATTGATAGTGTTATGTTGAATAACCCTGACAGTATTATTAAGTTAGATACCAATGACCAAAAAGCAATTGAGTTTTTAGAAAAACATCATATTTTTATGATGGAGTCGGTAACAGAACGAAAGTACAAACAGCCTGACAAGAGTTATGAGAAAATAATTGCTTCAAGAATTTCTGGACTTAAAAATCCAACATTTACATTATTAGGAACAGAAATGCAATCGTTCTCCTTTTACAAATCTAACCTACATGTTTTAGGAGAAAGTTATTTAAATCCAGTAAGTGTAAACAGTCATAATAAATATTTATTTTTAATAGAAGACACCACTTTTAGTGGTGCTGATACAGTGTTTATTCTTTCTTTCAGACCTAGAAAAGGAAAAAACTTTAAAGGCTTGAAAGGACTGTTGTATATTAATACTGATGGTTTTGCTTTGCAAAATGTAATTGCAGAACCTGTTAGTGAAGAAAGTATTTCCGTTAAAATTCAACAGAAATACCAAAAAATTGATGGTGCATGGTTTCCAATTCAATTAAATTCTAACATGATATTTAATAATACCCAAATCAATAATTACAAAGTATTGGGAATAGGTAAAACTTACCTTAAAAACATAGTTATCAATCCTGAGTTGAGTAACAAAGAATTTAGTTACATAGAAACTGAAATTGATGCAGCTGCAACTAAAAAGGATGAGAAATTTTGGAATAAATATCGAGAAGATACGCTATCTTTAAAAGAACAAAATACTTATCAATTTGTTGATAGTGTTGGCAAAGCAGAGCATTTTGACCAAAAAATGAAAGGTTTAGAAGCCTTAATATCAGGTAAAATAAAATGGGGTATTATAGATGTAGACATGAATCGTATTGTAAGTTATAACGATTATGAAGGTGCTCGTTTGGGTGCAGGTTTACATACCAACAAATATTTATTAAAATGGATGAGTGTGGGCGGTTATGGTGCTTATGGATTTAAAGATAAGGAGTTTAAATATGGTGGAGATGTTGATTTTAAAATCAGCCACCAATACGATATTGCTTTAAACCTTTCTGCTATTAAAGATGTTGCCGAACCTGGTGTAGTAAGTTTTTACGATTATAAAGTTCCTTTGCTTTCTACTGCTGGGAACAGAGTACTTTATTTAAGCCAGATGAATAATATTGATAAATTGGAAGCTCGATTAAAGTTTAGAACACTACGATACCTTAAAGTTTACTTGTTTGCCAATCAAGAAAACGTAGAAGTAACCAATGATTATTATTTTAATAAAGTGATTGATGCAAACACTACTTTACATGATAAGTACTACACCTTTACAGAAGCCGGAGTTGAACTACGTTATGCTTTTAAAGAAAAAGTAATTGAATCGTTTAACATGCAAATTCCTAAACCAAGTAAATACCCAATAATTTATGCTAGAATTGCACAAGGAATAAAAACCTTAAATGGCGAATATGAATATACCCGTTATGCTTTAAAAGCAGAAAAACGTTTTTACATTAAAGGGTTAGGTGCTCCAAAATTTTCATTAGAAGCTGGATTAACTGATGGACGAGTACCTCAACATAAATTAAACAGCTCTAAAGGAACAAATGATGCAAAAGACTTTTTGCTAGTTTCTACCGAAAATGCTTTCGAAACAATGTTGCCTTATGAGTTTTTCTCAAGTGAATATGTGCATTTTCATTTCCGACACAGTTTTGGATCTTTACTTTTTAAAACCAAAAAATTTGCTCCTGAGTTAGTAGTAACTTCTAGTGTAGGGGTTGGTGCATTATCTTATCAAGGGTTACATCAAGGAGAAACTTTTAACACGATGGAGAAAGGATATTATGAAAGTGGTCTTTTGATTAATAAAATTTTAAAATCGAATTTCACCACTCTTGGTGTTGGAGCATTTTATAGATATGGACCATACGAATTACCTAAAACCAGCGACAACTTTACTGTAAAAATGAGCTTAGGGTTTGGATTTTAATCATGTCCGAACTAATTCGTAAAATATTACACATTGATATGGATGCTTTTTATGCATCTGTTGAACAAAGAGACAATCCAGAATTAAGAGGAAAACCTGTTGCAGTTGGTGGATCTAGACACAGAGGAGTTGTTGCAGCAGCAAGTTATGAAGCTCGCTTATATGGCGTGAAGTCGGCAATGGCATCATCTATTGCTTACCGCAGATGCCCAGAGATAATTTTTGTTAAGCCAAGGTTTGATGCTTACAAAGAAGCATCGCAACAAATCAATGAAGTGTTTAGAGAGTTTACCGATTTAATAGAGCCTTTATCTTTAGATGAAGCTTACTTAGATGTTACCAAAAATAAACAGAACATCGAGTTTGCTATGGATGTGGCTACTGCCATAAAAAAGCGGATAAAAGAAAAAACGAACCTTACTGCTTCCGCAGGAATTTCATACAATAAGTTCTTAGCTAAAATTGCATCTGATTACAATAAACCTGATGGTTTTTATGTGATTACCCCAAAAATGGCCGACCAATTTATTGAGGAATTACCCATTGAAAAATTTTTTGGTGTGGGAAAGGTTACTGCAAAAAAAATGCATCTAAAAGGTATTTTTAAGGGTGCTGATTTAAAAAAGAAAACCAAAACTCAACTCAGCAATTGGTTCGGAAAATCAGGAATTTACTATTATAATATTGTTAGAGGAATAGATAATAGAGCCGTAAATCCAAACCGAATAAGAAAATCGTTAGGTGCTGAAAGAACTTATGATTTTGATATAAGCACTTTAGAAGAATTATCTGAAAATATACTTCATATAGTAGAAATTTTAACCCAACGAATTGAAAAATTTGGTGAGGCAGGCAAATCACTTACTTTAAAAGTTAAGTATGCCGATTTTCAACAAATTACAAGAAGTAAAACAATAACAGAGCCTCTAACAGACCAGCAAATACAAGAGATTGCTTTAAGTTTAATCAAAGAAATTCCTAACATTGATAAAGGAATAAGGTTAATAGGTTTACAAACCTCTAATTTTGAAAGAGAAAATAATGATACTTTTTTAGGGCAGTTAGAGTTTAAGTTTTAAACTTTAACACCTATTACACAAACATCATCTACCTGTTCGTTATCCCCTCTCCAATCTTCAAATGCTTGATCAATTGCCAGTTTTTGTTCAGATAAAGTTTTATCATTCACTTTCAACAATAACTCTCTAAAAGCACTAGCTTTTAATTTTTTCCCTTTTTCTCCACCAAATTGGTCAATATATCCATCTGAAAAAATGTAAATACTATCTCCTTTTTCTAATTGTATTGTATGGGTAATGTATGGTGTAGGGTTATCAAATTTACCGATGGGCTGCTTATTAGCTTTTGTTTCTACTATTTCTCCATTCCTTATTATCCAAAGCGGATTGTTTGCTCCAGCATATTTTAGAATATTTCCTTCTAATGAACATAAGGCGATATCCATTCCGTCTTGTACATCTTCTTCACTCTCGGCAAATTCTTGAATTACTATTTCCCTAGTTTTATCTAATATTTCCCCTGGTTCAGTTAGCCCATATTCTCTAACACTTCTGTTTAACCCATTATTACAAACAACACTTACCATTGCCCCAGGAACTCCATGACCTGTACAATCTGCAGCAGCAAAAAGCACTTTTGGAGCATCGTTTTTGCCTGTCGGTGCTACCGACTCCATCCAATAAAAATCACCTGCAACAATGTCTTTTGGCTTATATAATATAAAACTATCTGCCAAGTACTCTTTAACCAACTTATCGGGTGGAAGTATCGCATTCTGTATTCTTTTAGCATACTGAATACTATCGGTTATTTCTTTATTTTTTTCATTTACAATATCTCTTTGTAAAGAAATAACATCATTAGCTTTTTCAATTTCTAACTTTTGTTGGGTTAGTATTACATTTGATTTTTTCTTACTCTGATATCCTCTATAAATAAATAGTGTTATCACTAACAAGAACCCTATCCCTAAACCAAACATTAACTGTTGAGATTTTTTTTGTTCATTAGCTATGATACTTTTTTGTTTTTCATCCTGAATAGTAAGTTCATCTACTTTTGCTTTTTCATTTAACAACAATATTTCTTTCTCCTTTTTTTCAGACTCATAGCTAGCCTCTAATTCATTCATTTGCATTAAGTTCTCTTTGTTTAACAAACTATCTTTTAACTTCAGATGTAGTTT
>CBDUPT010000191.1:0-5618 GCA_965369165.1 uncultured Flavobacteriales bacterium
ACGCTACTTTATGCTCGATTTATATATTTACGGGCAGACAAAAATAGCAGATGGGCAAATATAAAAAACCTTCCTTATTACAATCATTTATACCAATATTAGTATTGGTTGGCTTATTAGCTGTAAATGTGCTTTTGGTATATGGAGATGATGCCTTGGGTGGAGCTAACCAAATGGCTCTGTTATTTGCTGGGACTGTTGCAGGTGGGATTGCTATTTACAATGGTTTTAATTGGAAAGATGTTTTAAATGGGATAACCAAAAGTATAACATCTGCTTTGCCGGCACTAATTATTTTATTATTGATTGGTGCTTTAGCTGGAACTTGGATGTTAAGTGGAGTTGTTCCTGCTATGATCTATTATGGGTTAGATTTGTTAAACCCAACCATCTTTCTAGTTGCATCTTGTCTTATTTGCTCTATTGTTTCTATCGCTACAGGTAGCTCTTGGAGTACAGTTGCTACAGTTGGGGTAGCACTTATGGGAATTGGAAAAGCTTTAGGTTTTGCAGATGGATTAATTGCAGGTGCAATTATATCTGGAGCTTATTTTGGAGATAAAATGTCTCCTTTATCTGATACAACTAATTTAGCTCCGGCAATGGCTGGGACTGATTTGATAACCCATATAAAGTATATGGCATTAACAACCGTTCCCTCTATTGTTATTACATTAATAATATTTTTAGTTATTGGTTTCTTTTATAATGGAGGAGGAGAGGTTAGTGAAATAGGAGGGTTGAGAGCTGCTATTGCTTCAAAAATTAATATTACACCTTGGTTATTCATTGTTCCAGTTGCTGTAATTGTTTTAATTATAAAAAAAGTTCCTGCAATACCAGCATTATTTATAGGTAGTTTGTTGGGTGGTTTATTTGCAATTATTTTTCAGCCAGATTTATTATTATCGTTATCTGAAGAAACTAATTTTTTCAAAGCTTCATATAAATCGGTTATTGATGCAATGACAACTGATATAGCAGTAGTTACAGATAATGAGACTGTAAATGAATTACTTTCATCTGGAGGAATGTATGGAATGTTAAATACAATATGGCTGATTATTTGTGCAATGATTTTCGGGGGAATTATGGAAAAATGTGGAATGTTAAAGAGAATTACACAATCAATTATTAAATTAGCAAAATCAACAGGTTCTTTAATAGCTACAACAGCTGCATCTTGTATGGTTTTTAATGTAACTGCTTCAGATCAATATTTGGCGATAGTAGTTCCAGGTAGGATGTTTGCAGAGGAGTATCGAGAAAGAGAGTTGCATCCTAAAGTTTTAAGTAGAACACTTGAGGATTCAGGAACTGTAACTTCAGCTTTGGTGCCATGGAATACTTGTGGAGCATATCACTCTAAAATGTTAGGTGTAGCTACAGGAGATTATGTAATGTTTTGCTTTTTTAATCTAATTAGTCCTATTATGACGATAATTTTCGGATATTTAGGTATAAAAATTGCTAAACTCTCAAAAAAGAAAATAAAAACGAAGAATAAATGAAAAAGTTTGTACTTATAACATTGAGTTTGTTTGTAGTTGCAGTAAATGTAGCTCAAAAAAATAATTTAAATGATAATAGATTATATAATCATACTTATGATGCAGATGCGGTAATTGATCAAAAATATGGGATTACTATTTATGAACCACTAAATATGATGTTAGGTACTGATACTGTTAGAAATGATAATGATGGTTACGCAGCAAATGGTTATGAGGAAGACTTTTATACAACAGGACAATTGATGCATAAAGGGTTTTATGTTGATGGTCAATTAAAAATTTATAAAAATTATTATCCTAATGGAAATGTTGAGCGTAATTTCAGGTTGGTTGATTTAAAGAAAAGTAAAATGACCACATATTATGAAGATGGAACTATGCGTTCAAATATAGTTTATATTGGTAATGAAGCTCAAAAATGGGAAGATTATTATCCTAATGGCACGTTGGAGTTTATCGAAGAATATAATAAAAGCTTCGAATACTATGTGTTTAAAGCAAATTATTATGAAAATGGTTCTCCAGAAAATACAATGGAGTTAACGAATAAAAAGAAATTACTTTACTCTCAAATTTATTACCATGAAAATGGAAAAGTAAAAGAGGAAGGAGAGATTAGATACAGCATGGAAGTTTTTGATTATCAAAGAATTGGGGTTTGGAAACAGTATGATAAGAATGGTTCTGCAATTAAAGAAGTGAAATACTCTAGTGGTAATATTGTAAGTGAAAAGAATCTCTAAAAACTTATACTACACTCAGTTAGCTTTGATTATAATTTAATATATTTACTCTAATCAATTAAAGAGTAAATATTATGATTAATACCATTG
This sequence comes from uncultured Flavobacteriales bacterium, assembly GCA_965369165.1. GTDB lineage: Bacteria > Bacteroidota > Bacteroidia > Flavobacteriales_E > Vicingaceae. The sequence goes on from CBDUPT010000191.1 coordinate 2,348, forward strand.
CTGATTTTTATTATTTCGCGCTTAATAATAACCCTAAAAAAGATGCTTTCACTCAAAAGGAAAACGGTAAATGGGTTTCAACATCTATTCAAAAATTTATTGAGAAGGCGAATAAATTTAGTTCCGGAATAATTGAGCTTGGCTTATTAAAAGGAGATAGGGTTGCAATTATTTCTAATAATAGAACCGAGTGGCATCTTACCGATTTAGCAATGCAACAACTAGGAATTATAACAGTTCCTATTTATCCAAATATTACAGAAGCAGATTATGAATATATATTAAATGATTGCTCGGCTAAAGCTGTTTTTGTTTCTAACGAAGATATAGCTCATAAAATAAAGAATATAAAAGGCAAAGTAGTTTCTTTAGAGCATATATATACTTTTGATAATATCACTAACTTTAAAAATTATTCTGAGCTTCTTGTAGATAAAATAAACGATGAGTCTATTAAAGAATCAAAAAATGCAATTAATACAAATGATTTAGCAACACTAATTTATACTTCAGGTACAACGGGGAATCCCAAAGGTGTTATGCTAAGTCATCAGAACTTGGTAAGTAATGTTTTGGCTTCTGAACCTAGATTACCAGTAGGAGGAGATCAACGAGCATTAAGTTTTTTACCACTATGTCATGTATTTGAGAGAATGTTAGATTATTTACTTATTTATAAAGGAGTTTCTATATATTATGCTGAATCTATAGAGGCTATTGGTGATAATTTAAAAGATGTAAAGCCACATTTATTTGCTACAGTACCTCGTTTACTTGAAAAAGTTTATGATAAAATTGTAGCTAAAGGATCTGAACTTTCAGGATTAAAAAAAGGAATGTTCTTCTGGGCATTAGAATTAGGATTGAAATATGATCCTATCAAATCTGGAGGTGTTTGGTATAATTTACAACTAAAACTAGCAAATAAGTTGATTTTTAGTAAATGGAGAGAAGCATTAGGGGGAAATGTGAAGGCAGTGGTTTCTGGTGGTGCTGCATTACAGCCTCGTTTAGCTCGGGTTTTTACAGCTGCTCAAATACCTGTTTTAGAAGGGTATGGATTATCAGAAACATCGCCTGTAATATCTGTCAACTCTTTGCATCATGAAGGAACAATGATTGGGACAGTTGGAAGACCATTAGAAAATTTAGATGTAAAAATAGCTAAAGATGGTGAAATCATTGTAAAAGGGCCGAGTATTATGATGGGATATTATAATCAACCAGAATTAACTAAAGAAGTGGTAGATGATGAAGGTTACTTTCATACTGGTGATATAGGTAAATTGATTGATGGTAAGTATTTAAAAATTACGGATAGAAAGAAAGAAATTTTCAAAACATCTGGTGGTAAATATATAGCACCTCAGATAATGGAAAACAAGTTTAAAGAAAGTCGATTTATAGAACAAGTTATGGTTATAGGTGAGGGAGAAAAAATGCCGGCAGCTATTATTCAGCCAAACTTTATCTTTTTACAAGAATGGTGTAAACGTAAAAAAATTAATTGTTCTACAAATAAAGAAATGATTAGTAATGAAAGTGTTATAGCTCGTATTACTAAAGAAATAGAAGAGTTAAATCAAGGTTTTGCTAATTATGAGCAGATTAAAAAGTTTGAAGTTGTTGGTACTCAATGGGGGATAGATTCAGGAGAGTTAACACCAACATTGAAATTAAAAAGGAAAAATATTTTAGCAAAATATCAAGAATTATATAAAAAAATATATGCAAGTTAAATTGAAATTTATAGGTATTATTGTTTTTACTATGCTTCATGTTATAGGTTTTTCTCAAGAAAACTATAATGAAGTGTTGCATGATATTGTAGAGGCAGAAATGAAAGGCCATTCAAAAAAGCAGCCGATTAATAAAGGAGTATTACAAGCTGCTAATTATGATTTAAAGTACCATAGATGTGAATGGGAAGTTAATCCAGAAGTTAATTATATACAAGGAGTCATAACATCTTATTTTGTTCCAGTAATTACTGGGTTCAATCAAATTTATTTTGATTTATCAAATGCTTTAACAGTAGATTCAGTAAAGTATAATGGTAGTAATGTTGTTTTTTCTCAAGCAACTGCAGATGTTTTACAAATTAATTTACCTATTACACTACCTCAAAACACATTAGACTCTATAACTGTTTTTTATCAAGGAGTACCCATCAATTCAACTTCACTAGGAGGAACATTTGTCCAATCATCTCATTTAAATGATTCTATTATTTGGACACTATCGGAGCCTTATGGAGCCATGGAGTGGTGGCCATGTAAACAAGATTTGTATGATAAAATTGATTCTGTAGATATTATAGTCACTACACCTCAGAAATATAGAGTTGGTAGTCAAGGGCTATTGGTAAAAGAAACTACTGTTGGGTTAAATAAAGTTTATCATTGGAAACACAGATACCCAATAGCAGCTTATTTAATATCGTTAGCAGTTACTAATTATGCAGTTTTTAGCAATAATGTGGCTCTATCACAAGGTAATTTAGAAGTCTTAAATTACGTTTACCCGGAAGACTCATTAAGTAATTATAATTTATCATTAGGAGTTATCCCTGTAATACAAATGATGGATACACTTTTTGGGGTATATCCATTTATGAATGAAAAATACGGGCATGCTCAATTTAGTAGAGGAGGAGGTATGGAACATCAAACTATGAGTTCAATGTATGATTTTAGTCAAACATTAATAACACACGAATTAGCTCACCAATGGTTTGGCGATAAAGTAACTTGTGGTAGTTGGAAAGATATATGGTTAAATGAAGCTTTTGCTACTTATTCAGTAGGTATTATGTTTAAAAACATTAATCCAACATGGTGGAAGCCATGGAGAATAACTACTATTGATGCTGTTGTTCAGCAACCAGATGGCTCAGTTTACTGCCCTGACACAACTAATGTTTCAAGAATATTTGATAGTAGGTTAACCTATCATAAAGGAGCTTATGTATTAAGAATGCTTGAGGGAAAAATTGGTTCCAATACTTTCTTTCAAGGTGTTAGAAATTATGTAGCTGACACTAATTTGTCTTATAATTATGCTAGAACAGATCATCTAAAGGCTCACCTAGAAACAGTAAGTGGTCAGAATTTAACAGAATTTTTTAACGATTGGTTTTATGGTGAGGGACATCCGAGTTATCAGGTGGTTTGGAGTCAGTTAGGCAATAATGCTACTTTCACAATAAACCAAACCCAGTCACATGCATCTGTATCATTTTTTGATATGCCCGTTCCAATTTATGTAAAGG
>CBDUPT010000192.1:0-5609 GCA_965369165.1 uncultured Flavobacteriales bacterium
TTTTCTAAACTGTGGCTATTTTTCAGTGGTATTTATTTAGTAGTAAGAGGTAGAAATAATGTATTAAAAGCTCAACCTTTTTTAATTTGTGCCAATCACAGCTCTTTCCTTGATATTCCTTGTATATATGCAGTTTTTGATGAATACTTTGTGTTTACTGGTAAAAAAGAAATTGAAAAATGGCCATTATTCAATGTATTTTACACTTCTGGAATGAACATTTTAGTTGATAGAAAAAATAAACAAGGAGCCTTAAAAGGGTTTAAAAGAATGATAAAAGTAATTGAAGAAAAATATCCATTAGCAATTTTTCCAGAAGGTACCATATCGAAATCTGCTCCAAAACTTACTGAATTTAAGGTTGGCGCTGTTAAATTAGCTATACAAAAACAAATTCCTATACTACCTATTACATTTACAACAAATTGGAAAAGATTACAGCGAAAAGGGTTTTGGTCAGGCATGGCTGGTCCAGGAGTTTCAGAAATGATTATTCATCCACCAATTACAACAATAGGAAAAACAAAAGCAGATACAGCTCTTATTTTAGAACAATTAAGAAACATAATTAATGCTCCTTTAAATAAAATGTATGGAGTGTAATCTCTATATAAAATAATCTACCAACTACCTCCTGCTCCTCCTCCACCAAAGGAACCGCCTTTAAATTTAGTTGTAGCAGCTCCAGCTTTAACGATTTTTATTCCTAAAGAAGCAATAAATGCAAAGTACATCATTTTATACATCCTCAGATTAAAATGGCTAGTATTATAGAGATAATCTAATGAATTCATATTTCGTCTTAACTTCCCTACTGGTCTTTTAAATAATAAGATTAAAGAAGCTATTATAGTATATTTCACTGTCAGTAACAGTCTTGTAAAAGCAAGCCAAAACCCATATATAGATGCAAGAAATATAGTAAGGAAAAGAAATTTCCATAAAGCACTTTCAAATTCGAAATACGTAATTATAAAAATAAATACGAAAGGATAAAAAAGAGTAGTATAGAATATTTCAAACTTAAATAGTTTAGAAAGTCCATCAAATAAAAATTGAACTGGTTTTTCTTTTTCCCTACTAGCATATAGCAAAAGAAAGGATTTTTCTATTCTATCTTGATATTTTATAAAAGGACGTTTGGTTCTTTTTGAATTGATTTTGTATTGTTCAAGTTTTTCAAATGGATATTTTAAATCTCTACCAAGAAAACTCTTTAACAAAGATAATCTTTCAAAAACATTTTGATAAGAATATTTAAACTCACTATACTCAAACAACTTATCAGCTTCATCTTGTTTGGTTAAGAAAAAATAAATTAAATTGATTACGAATAAAATCAATAAACCTAAAGGATAAATAATATAACAAACTTGAATAATATTTATTACTTCTTCTTCCATTTAAGCTTACCAACTTCCTCCTGCTCCACCTCCACCAAAGGAGCCTCCACCAAATCCTCCAAAACTTCCACCACCAGAACCAAAATTACCAAAAGATCCACCATGCGAACCCCTTGAGGCAGCATTCATTAATGCCCAAGCAGCCCAAAACCCCATTCCGTTAGTACTAGCATACCTTCTTGTTTTACCAACTTGTGCTGCAATAATTATGATAAAAATAATTAATCCGAATATTAATGGTAAAAATGATTTAAAACTAACCTTAGCATATTCATCAGCAGTGTATTCACCACCCGTAATTTGCATAACCGTTAATGCTGCATCGTAAATTCCACCATAATAATCCTTACTCTTAAAACTAGGAATCATTTCATTTTCTACAATTCGATTGGCTATTGCATCTGGCAATACACCTTCTAAACCTCTACCTGTTGCAATAAATGCATCTCCTCTTCCATCAACTTCTTTTGGTTTAACCATTATTACTATACCATTGTCTTTTCCATCTTGTCCTACCCCCCATTTCTCTCCTAAAGTATAAGAGAACTCAGCCTTATCATAACCACACAAATCTGTTACAGTAACAATCAATATTTGATTAGAAACGGTATCGTTAAAAGCAATTAACTGCTGTCGTAAAGATTGTTCTTCTGATTCTGTAAGAACACCTGCATAATCTTGAACTAAATCTTGTTTAGCATCTTGTTCAAGCAAACAAGGTGTTTGAGCATTAACAGTTAAAATAACTGTTAATAGTAATAGTATTGAAAATAATCTTTTCATAAATCAATTTATTTTTTTGAGTGTTATTTAAACACACCCCTAGAATTTCTAAGCAACAAGTTGCAAAGAACTTCTTGCCCCTCTCAAGAGGGGAGCTCCCTTCCCTTCGGGAAGGGTTGGGGATGGGCTATTCACCAAACGATATATCGTCTGATAATTCGTTAACATCATCTTTTTGGTAAGGAAAATGTTCTTTTAATTGTTCCCCTGCTTTTATGATTCCTTCACTTAATCCTTTAGCAAAATCTCCATTTTTAAAATTAGAAATCATTACATCTCTTGTATCTTCCCAAAACCCTTTCGGTACTTTTAAGTTAATACCTGCATCCCCAAGAATAGCCAACTGTCTGTCTTCTACAGCTAAGTATATTAACACTCCATTACGCAATTCTGTTTTATGCATTTCTAATTGCTCAAACATAAAAGCTGCATGATCCAACACATCCTCTTTACATTTCCGTTCAATATGCACTTTAATTTCACCAGAGGTATTTAACTCTGCTTGCTTAACAGCATCAACAATTTGTTGTTGCTCTTCTTTTGTAAATAAATCTTTTGCCATTATTTTAGTTATCAGTACTCAGTTACTAGTTATCAGAATAGAATAAAGCAATCTCATTTTAAGATTGCTTCACTCTATTAAATTTCGTTCGCAATGACGATTATATATTAAAATTCTACTGTTGGTGCTACTTCAGCATCTTTACTAACCGCAGTAAAAGGTTCTTTCTTCTCAAACTCACCCTCTTCTCCAAACCAATCTAACGCCCAACCTCTGAATTTACCTCTAATATGAGTATTGTAAGCTTTAATCGAGGCATTATAATTAGTTCTAGCTACATTAATTCTGTTTTCTGTTCCTTCTAATTGAGCTTGTAACTCCATAAAGTTTTGGTTCGCTTTTAAATCAGGATAACGTTCAGAAACCATCATTAATTTACCTAAAGCACCAGAAATACCTTGCTGTGCTTGCTGAAATTTTTGAATGGCAGCAGCATCTAATTTTGAAGCATCAATATTAATACTTGTAGCTTTTGCTCTCGCTTGCATCACTTCTTTTAAAGTCTCTTTTTCATGTTCAGCATATCCTTTAACTGTATTTACTAAGTTGGGAATTAAGTCAGCTCTTCTTTGGTAAGTACTCTCTACATCACCCCAAGTTTTAATAGTTTCTTCTTGGTAATTAATTCCATCATCATAGACACTATTTGCCCAACGGATAAACCCGAATATTGATATTAAAATAATTCCAATAACAGCAATCAATATTATTAATCCTTTTTTCATTTTACTTTATTTTAGGTTATTAGTTTTTTAAATTGTCGTAATATTTTCTTTATCCTTCGACAAGCTCAGGATGACAAAAATATACAAACTGACATTTTTTGTTTTAAATTAATTCTAAACTTCTGTTTATAAAATTAGTTAATTCTTTTCCTTTCAACATGTTTTGAGATAACAATGCTAAATCAGCAGTTTGCTTCACAATATCTTTTTGTTTGTCAGCATCTGCTTCAGCTAATATCTTACCAACTATTGGGTGGTTTACATTAACCACTAAGTTATAAGTATCTGGCATTGCACCTCCAAACATAGCCATCCCACCACCTCCAGCAGCTTGCATTTCTTTCATTCTTCTCATAAACTCAGGTTGCACAATTGTCATTGGCTGATCGCTTTCATTCATGCTCTCAAACTGAACATTAAATTTAGCTTTCTCAACAACTTCCTCAATAACTGGTTTTAGCTTTTCTTTTTCTTCATCACTTAATTTAGATGGAATTTCTTCATCCTTATTAATCAACTTATCAATCGTATCAGCATCAACCCTAGCAAATGTTGAGTTTTCAATAGTTTGCTCTAATTTACCTACAAAGTGTGACGTTAAATGTGTATCCAACACTAACACTTCATAGCCTTTATTAGTTGCAGCATCAATAAAAGAATGTTGCCCTTCAATATCATTAGTATATAAATAAACTAGCTTATCATCTTTATCTGTTTGAGTTGGTTTGATTTTCTCAGTTAACTCATCCATGGTGTAATACTTACCGTCAGTAGTTTTATACAAGGTGAATTTCTTAGCTCTTTCAGCAAATTTTTCGTCAGATAAAATTCCGTACTCAATAAATATTTTAATATCATCCCACTTACTTTCAAAATCAGCTCTATCTTTCTTAAATAATTCTTCTAATTTGTCTGAAACTTTTTTAGAAATGTGACTTGCAATTTTCTTTACTGCACCATCACTTTGTAAGTAAGACCTAGAAACATTTAATGGAATATCTGGAGAATCAATTACCCCATGTAATAAGGTTAAGAAATCAGGCACAATCCCCTCTACACTATCTGTAATAAACACTTGGCGTGAGAACAACTGTATCTTATCTTTTTGAACCTCCATGTTAGGACTAATCTTAGGGAAATATAAAATACCTGTAAGATTAAACGGATAGTCAACATTTAGGTGAATGTGAAACAAAGGGTCTTCAAAATTCATAGGATACAACTCTCTATAAAAAGAACTGTAATCCTCATCTTTTAAATCAGCTGGAGCTTTTGTCCATGCAGGAGAAGGGTTATTGACAATATTATCAACTTTTATTTCTTCTTTTTCTACATTTCCATCTTTATCTTTTTTACCTTCCTTATTATCTATCCATTCAGATTTTTGTCCGAATTTAATAGGGATTGGCATAAACTTACAATACTTATTTAAAAGTGTATTGATTCTAGCTTCCTCTAAAAATTCAGTTGAATCTTCAGCAATGTGTAAAACAATTTCTGTTCCTCTATCTGTTTTTTTGTGGTCTTTTAAAGAATATTCCGGGCTACCGTCACATTCCCATATAACTGCAGTTTCATCTTTAAATGACTTTGTAATAATCTCTACTCTTTCTGCAACCATGTAAGAAGAATAAAAACCTAATCCGAACTTACCAATAATACTAGCAGACTCTTCTTGGTCTTTAAATTTATCTACAAACTCTTCAGCTCCAGAAAATGCAATTTGATTAATGTACTTCTTTACCTCTTCACCTGTCATACCAATACCTCTATCCTTAACCGTTAAGGTTTTAGCTTCTTTATCCAAAATAATTTCAATAGTATTGTCTCCTATCTCTCCTTTAAAATCTCCCATAGAAGATAAAGCATGAAGCTTTTTAGTAGCATCTGTTGCGTTTGCAATTAACTCTCTTAAAAATATTTCGTGGTCTGAGTATAAAAACTTCTTGATAATAGGAAAGATGTTTTCCGTATTTACTTTAATTTTTCCTTTTGCCATTTTTTTATAATTGTTAGTTACTAGTTGTCAGTTACTAGCAAAAATTAATATTAAATTTTACGAAAACGACTTAGTCAAAGGATATGCCAATAAGGATTTAGTGACAGATTGACGGAAAAAAGAATTGGAAAACTGAC
>CBDUPT010000193.1:0-5590 GCA_965369165.1 uncultured Flavobacteriales bacterium
ACACATACTATAATTACTAATACTGAAATTAAATATATCATTGTTTAATTTTTTGTTTCAAAATTTTAATTTGGGTTGCAAAATAACTGCTTTTTTTCGGATTATTCAAACTTAATTTTTCGTAAGCACTAATTGCTTCTTCAAAATTACCTTGGTCAACTAATATTAAAGCTAACGTTTCACTTACTAAGCCATCATTAGAAATGCTTTTTTGAGCCATTTTTGCTGGAGAATAAAACTCCGTTTTCTTAGGTTCTATTCTTGGATTTTCTTGTATAAACTTATCAATAATGCTTTCTTTAACTTGCTTAGTTGGCTGATCCAATTTCTCTTCAGCATCTCCATCTCCATTGTAATGTTTTAACCAAGTAGTAAACGAATGTTCCGTTGAAGTATCAAATAAATTCACCTCTTCTTCACTTCCTTCATCTTCGTATTGTTTTGGCTCAATTTCTTTTATTTCTTCTCCAGCTTCAAGCTCTATACTATAACTTATGGCTTGTGTTAAATATTCTTTCTCTAAAACATCTAACTCGTCTATTCCTTTTACAGGAACAATCGTAGAATCTTCCTTTTCTTTTTCAACTTTAGGCTCAGTCTTTATTTCAGTAGAAACATCTTCTTTCTTCTCAACATCTATTGGGGTTTGAGCTTCAATTACCAGTTCGTCTTCTACAATTTCTTCTACCTTATTTTTAGGTTGCAACAACTCAAACAACTGAGTTCTATCAGAACAATAAGAAGCTGTTTTTTTAAGTTGTTCATTAAATAAAATACTATTGTTACTATTTAAATTAATAGCATACATTAATTGCCCTGTTTGACAATATGGAAACTCATTAACCACTTGCAACAACTCTTTATCTTCAACCTTTACAATTTGTTCTGGTTGGGTGAGGTATGATATGAAATTGTTGACTTGCATTACCAATTACTTACAGATTTATTAAAAATATCTTGAGTTAATTGGTCATTAATATCTTTAATTAATTCATCTTCAATACTTGCAATGTTTTGAGAACTCTCATAATCTGCGAAACGGCTAAAACTAGATTCAAAATCTTGTTTATTATCTTTTGTATTTGTGAATTTAACTTTCACTGTAATAGTTAACCTATTTAAAGCTGCAGTCTCATTTCCTTGAATTGCAACCGAAGAAATTTTATATCCTGTTATTGCTCCTTCAAATTGTAGATCCCCGTCACGAGTAACTAAATCTAAATTGGTTTGAGAAATGAATACATCTTTTAATGCTTCAGTAAAACTTTGTGTTAGGTTAGCATTAGCTAAAGGGGCGTAACTCTGAAACGTTTTTACAGATACTGTTTTTACATCTTCAGCAATAGAAGCTCCTGTAAATGAGTAATTTACTTTGCAGGAAAATATTCCAACAGCTATAACTAAAAATAATATTGCGAGTTTTTTCAACATCAATTATCTATCTCGTATTCTTTAATTTTTCTATATAGTGTTCTTTCAGAAATACCTAACTCATCAGCTGCACGCTTACGCTTACCATTGTATTTATCTAATGCCTTAATAATCATTTCTTTTTCCTTATCTGCTAAAGATAAAGATTCTTCTTCTACCTCTTCATCTGCATCAACTTGTTCTTCTCTTGGTAAAATTTGCGGCTTATATACTTGTGGCTCTGGTTCTATTGATGCTTGAGGTTGTTCGTATAGTTTTTTAATACTTTGAACTAACATTGGGTTCTTTTCTATATCGCCTATTTCTCCTCCTTGATTTTTCATCAATCCAAAAACCAAATTTTTCAATTCAGTAACATCACCTTTTAAATCGAATAATACTTTATATAAAATATCTCTTTCTGATAAATCAGCATTTTCACCCCCCTTAAAAACAGTTGGTAAATTTTGATCGTTAGTGCTAGGTAAATACTTTAATAAAACATCAGCAGTAATATCTCTTTCTCTTTCAATAACAGAAACTTGCTCAGCTACATTTTTCAATTGACGAATATTTCCACTCCATCGATAGTTTTCTAACAACTCAATTGCTTCATCAGATAGTTTTACTGCTGGCATTCTGTATTTACTAGCAAAATCGGCAGCAAACTTTCTAAACAATAAATGAATATCTTCTTTTCTATCGCGTAAAGCTGGCAAGTTAATTGGAACAGTATTTAAACGGTAAAACAAATCTTCTCTAAACTTTCCTTTTTTTATTGCTTCAGGAATATTTACATTAGTTGCCGTAACTATTCTAATATTCGTTTTTAAAACTTTAGACGATCCCACCTTAATAAATTCACCTGTTTCTAGCACCCTAAGCAATCTAACTTGAGTTGTAATTGGTAATTCAGCAACTTCATCTAAAAATATAGTTCCTCCATCTGCTACTTCAAAATATCCTTTTCGAGAATCGTGCGCACCTGTAAAAGCTCCTTTTTCGTGTCCAAACAATTCTGAATCTATAGTCCCTTCAGGGATAGCTCCACAGTTTACGGCAATATATTTATTGTGCTTTCTAGCACTTAATTGATGTATAATTTGTGGCATTATTTCTTTACCAACGCCACTTTCTCCTGTTATTAAAACTGACAAATCAGTTAATGCAACTTGAGTAGCTACATCAATTGCCCTATCTAGAGCTGGTGAAGCTCCAATTATACCGAAGCGTTGTTTTATTTGCTGTATATTCATAAATTAGACAATAGAGTTAAGAATCAAGATTCAAGACTTTCGTTCTAAAAGAAAAAATCATTTTTTGAATTTCTTCTAATTCTTTTAAAACAGCTTGCAACTGTTCTAAATTTCCATAATTTCTTTGTTGGCAAATTAATAATTGTGTTTCTAATTCATAAGAAGAACTTATTGAAATAGACAAATATTCTCCAAATTGTAGCTTCGTTCTTTTTCCAGAGCCTTCAGCGATATTAGAAGGTATTGAGCAAGAGCAACGATTAATTTGACTAATCAAGTTAAATCTTTCATCTTTTGGCAACTCCTTACAATATTCGAAAGTAAGGTTGGTCAAATTCATTGACCGTTCCCAAATTTTCAATTTTTTAAAATTATGATTGTTCATTAGTCTTGATTCTTGTTGTCTTGATTCTGAATTGCTTTCCCAATTAAAGTTCCCCCAGTACAATCGTGCACATGAACATTAACGTAATCTCCTACTTTATAATTTCCTTTTGGAAAAACAACTACTGTGTTTTGAGAAGTTCTTCCTGCCAATTCCTCGTTAGATTTTTTAGAAACTTTCTCTACTAATATTTCAAAGTTTCTTCCTACGTAGTTTTTATTTGCTTCGTAAGAATGGTCTCTCTGTAAAGCAACTATCTCTGATAACCTTCTACTTTTATCTTCTTCACTAACATCATCTTCAAATTTATTTGCAGCAGCTGTATTTGGTCGCTCAGAATATTTAAACATGTATGCAAAATCATACTTTACATATTCCATTAAAGATAAAGTATCTTTATGTTCCTCTTCAGTTTCAGTACAGAAACCTGCAATAATATCTGCAGAAATAGCACAGTCAGGCATTATCTCCTTAATCTTGTCAATTCTACCCATGTACCATTCTCTAGTATATCCTCTATTCATTTTTTCTAATACTCGTGAATTTCCACTCTGAAAAGGTAAATGAATATATTTACAGATATTATCATATTTTGCCATTGTTTCTAAAAATTCATCTGTAATATCTTTAGGATGGGATGTTGAAAAGCGCACTCTTAACTTAGGACTTATTAAAGCAACTTGTTCCATTAATTGAGCAAAGTTCATACTTTTTGCTTTTTCCTCATCAGATAAGTTTTTATAGTCTTTTTTCAAACCTTCTTTCCCATACCACAAATAAGAATCTACATTTTGCCCTAATAAAGTAACCTCTTTATAACCCTTTTCAAATAAATCTCTAGCTTCAGCTAAAATACTTTCTGGATTTCTACTTCTTTCTCTTCCTCTTGTAAAAGGAACAACACAAAAAGTACACATGTTATCACATCCTCTTGTAATTGAAACAAAGGCTGAAACACCATTGCTTGACAACCTAACCGGACTAATATCTGCATAGGTTTCTTCTTTAGATAAAATTACATTTACTGCTTTTTTACCTTCATCAACTTGTTTTACCAAATTTGGTAAATCTCTATAAGCATCAGGTCCAACAACTATGTCAACCAACCTTTCTTCCTCTAAAAATTTTGATTTTAAACGCTCAGCCATACAACCTAACACACCAATTTGCATTTCAGGGTTATTCTTCTTAGCTTTTTGAAAAGATTTCAAACGATTCCTAACTGTTTGCTCTGCTTTTTCTCTAATAGAGCATGTATTTACAAAAACTAAATCAGCCTCATCTAAATTTTTGGTTGTAGAAAATCCATCTTTAACTAATATTGAAGCCACAATCTCACTATCAGAAAAATTCATCTGACAACCATAGCTCTCAATATAAACCTTTCTTCCATCTGCATTTTCATTCTCAATAACAGTTGCCTGTCCTTGCTTCTCTTCTTCTATTACTTTGTTATAATCTTCCATTTTATAAATAATTGGAAAGCAAAATTACTCAATTTTTAGACTTAATGACAAAATGACAGAAAAGTTAAATTTGCATGTTTCAAAAAAGTATATTATTATATAATATAGGGAACTGTGTTTGAACATAAATTTGGAAAAGCAATTTTTTATTTCATTTCTTTGCAAAAATTTTTCTACTAAATCATTTTAGTTATGGCAAAGAATCTTGTAATAGTTGAGTCACCCGCTAAAGCAAAAACAATAGAAGGTATTCTTGGTAAAGATTTCACCGTAAAGTCTAGTTTTGGGCACATTAGAGACTTACCAGGTAAAAACATTTCTGTTGATATTGAAAATGGGTTTGAACCCGATTATGTTATCCCAACAGATAAAAAGAAGGTTGTTGCAGAATTAAAAAAGTTGGCTAAAAATGCTGAAATGGTTTGGTTAGCGAGTGATGAGGATCGTGAAGGAGAAGCTATTTCTTGGCACTTACAAGAAGCTTTGGGATTAAAAGAAAACAACACAAAGCGTATTGTTTTTCATGAAATTACCAAATCAGCGATACTAAAAGCAGTAGAAAACCCTAGAAAAATAAACAAGCATTTAGTTGATGCTCAACAAGCACGTAGAGTTTTAGATAGATTAGTTGGTTATGAACTTTCTCCAGTATTATGGAAAAAAGTAAAGCCATCTCTTTCTGCTGGTAGAGTTCAATCTGTAGCAGTACGTTTAATTGTTGAGCGAGAAAAAGAGATTTTAGACTTTAAATATGATTCCGCTTATCGTGTAGTTGCCAACTTTATTGTTGGTGGTAGCACAATAATGAAAGCTGAATTACCAAAGCGTTTTAACACTAAAAAAGAAGCTGAAAACTTCTTAGAAAAATGTAAAAATGCAACATTTACGATAGACAATTTAGAAACTAAACCTGCAAAAAAATCACCTGCAGCTCCTTTTACAACATCTACTTTGCAACAAGAGGCAAGTAGAAAATTAGGTTTCTCTGTTTCTCAAACTATGACAGTTGCCCAAAGGCTATACGAAGCTGGAAAGATAACATACATGAGAACTGACTCTGTTAACCTTTCTAA
>CBDUPT010000194.1:0-5588 GCA_965369165.1 uncultured Flavobacteriales bacterium
AAATTAGATAAAGCTGGAAAGATATTAAATGTTGAAGAATTTGCTAATGATGACAGTAGCGACTACGATGAGGATGAAGAATAATTTATAGTTTATTAAAACTGCCTATCAACAAAAAATGGAGTGGCTTATTAAGTTGCTCCATTTTTATTTTCTAGTATTTGTTCATATTCTTCAAAACGATGTTCTCTAATAGGTCTAATCTTAGGTTCGGTATCAAAATATAGGAGTAAACAAGGAGAAATATTTTTATACTTTTCTACATATTCGTATCCTGTTAACTCTTTGTTTTTAATACGTTGTTTTATTTTATTGTGATAAGGATACATTAAAATACCATTCGTTTTTTTGCAACAGGACCTTTACCAGGTTTAGATTTATTTGGTTTTGTGTAAAGGTGTCTTCCTTTGTTTTTCTTTTTAATTTTAATAGAAGATGAACCACTTATTGTAGCATTGTTAGGCTTTTCTGTAGATGGGACAACTACAGGAGCTTTTTTATCTTCCTCTTCTTGTTTTGCAACTTGAACTTGAACCTTTGCATTAGCTTCTAATAAAACAACTTCATTAACAGCTCTTTCTTCTTTAGCTTTTTGAGCTAAGGCAGCAGCTTTTTCTTTTGCTTTTCTTTCTTCTTCTTCTCGCTTTTTAGCAGCTTCTTTTTCTGCTAAAGCTTTGGCTTCTTGTTCAGCTCTTTTTTTTGCTTCGGCTTGTGCTGCTATTTTTGCTGGTTCTTCTTCTTTAGCTTTTGCTAATGCTTGTTTTTCTTCTTCTTTAGCTTTTTCTTCTGCTAATTGATTGGCAGCAGCTTCTTTTTCTAGTTTAGCTTTTTCTTCAGCTTCTTGTTTTGCTATAGCCTCTTTTTCTTTTTTTGCTGCAGCTAATTTTTCTTCTGCTGCTTTTTTTGCTGCTGCTTCAGCTTTAGCTAATTCTTTTTCTTCCGCTTTAGCTTTAGCAAGTGCCTCGGCTTCGGCTTTTTCTTTAGCTAAACGCTCTTCTTCCTCTTTTTTAGCAGCGGCTTCTGCTTCAGCTTTTGCAATGGCTTCAGCTTCTGCTCTTGCTTTTTCTTCTGCTAATTGTTTTTCAATCTCAGCTTTTTTAGCAATTTCAGTATCAATTAAGTTTAATCTGTCTTTTGCTTCTGTATTTTCAGGGCAAAATGTTAATGCTTTTTCATATCCTAATTTTGCTTCATTCCATTTTTTTTTGGCGAAAGTTTTATTGGCGTCTTTCATAGCATCAGCACAATCTTTTTGCCGTTGTAATTCTGCTTCTTTTTCTTTTTCTGCTTCCTCTTCACATTTATCAAGCATTTCATTTAAAGCACTTAATAGTGGTGCTGAATAATCCATGTCCCATTCAATTACATTTTTATTAGCAAAATACTTCGCTCTACCAATTGGTTTGTTTAACATTTCAGCTTTTATGCACTTGTTGGGTTGTACCATAGTTATTTCGGCAATCATATCAGGAACTTTTTGCCTTTTTTTATCAGGAACACCATAAGTATTCATCACAATTTTTTTAGTGATAAATCCTGGTTTAGAAAAAGTAATAACGTATTCCTTATCATATTCTAAAACAATTTTATACTCTCCTTTACCATCAGAAGTTCCCGAAGCTATTGTTTTACCATCAGCTACTGCAGAAATATTAATTCCGGGAACAGCATCTCCAGTATAATAATCAGAAGTTATTCCATCTAAGAATACATTATCTTCCATCATCACATCTTCTTGCTTTACACCATTTACTTGAGCAAATATTAAAAATGTTGTTAAACAACAGATTAGAAATAGTATAAATTTTTTTATTGACATAATGAGATAACTAATTTACGATTTTATATTCTTTCCATTCACAAATTGTTCTAAATCCAACTGTTGTTGATGCTTCTGTATTTATTATTGGTGTATTAAAATGAGAACTAGAAGTATCTTTCCAATTTCCACCAATAATCATATCTTTTTCACTTAACCACTCACTAACATTACCATAAAAATGGAATCCTATATCTTTATTTTGATAACATTGTGTAGGATGGAATGGTTCTGTTAATAATGAGTCTCCAATACATGGAACAACATTATATACTATTTCAAGGGAATCTTTATTTAGTTGATTAGAACAATATTTTTTCTTGCAAGTTTTGAGATTTTCTCTATTATAATCATCAAAAAAAGTTTTGCCCATTTTCCATTCTTTTTCTGTTGGTAGACGGTAATTAGGAACGTATTTGATGTTAATATTCGGTTTTATATTCCAATAATCACCATTAAAATAATTCTCTATAGAAAAATAATCGCATTCATTTTGGTAGGGGGTAAATTCTAAAATTTTCTTTTGAATTAAAAGTATCTCAAAGACTCTATCACTTCTCCATTTACAATAATCAAGTGCTTGTTTTTGAGAAATTCCTACAACAGGGTAATCTCTATAAGCTGGATGGTCTAAATAATAATCTGAATAAGATGATAAGCAAGAATCATTTTCAAGCCATATTTCTCTATTAGGCAAGCAGGATTTATATTTATAAGATTCTTTACCAAAAGTTCTTTCAATCCAGTACATATACTCTAACCAACTAAAATTGGTTATTTCAGTTTTATCGACAAATAAATTAGAGTCTACTTGTAGTGTGCCTGGTGGGGTAAAAGTTTGATAATAAGAAGAGTTATTTTTTTCTTTTTTATAAAAACCTGTAAGAACTATTATTAATAAAAATAATATGATAATGTGAACCGTCTTTATCATATTTAATGTTTCATTGCTCTATCCATTTGTCGCTTAGCATCTTTATCTTTTAAATCATGGCGCTTATCGTGTAGTTTTTTACCTTTTGCTAAAGCAATATCTAGCTTAGCATAACCTTTTTTATTGATAAAAACTTTAAGTGGAACTATAGTTAAACCAACGTCTTTTTTCTTTTTTACAAGTTTGTTTATTTCGGTACGGTTTAACAACAACTTTCTATCTCTTTTAGGGTTATGGTTATTGTAGCTTCCTTGCTCGTATTCGGCTATGTACATATTTTTAATAAACAATTCTCCATCTTTTAAAAAACAATATCCTTCAACAATACTAGCTTTACCAGCACGTATACTTTTAATTTCGGTACCTGTTAATTGGATACCAGCTGTAAATTTTTCTAAAAATTCGTACTCGAAACTAGCCTTTTTGTTTTTTATATTGATGTTATTGCTCATTATGAAACAAATTTAAGAATTACTTGCGAGAGTCTTAACTCTATAAGTCTGGTATCTTTTTATCTATCCTAAAGCAACGTCTAAAGTCATCATTACAATAAAACCACCAATAAAACCTAAAACAGCAATATCGGTGTATTTATCTCTTTGGGTTTCTGGTATTACTTCCTCAACCACCACAAAAATCATTGCTCCTGCGGCAAATGCTAAAGCGTAAGGTAATATTGGTTGGAAAGTCATTACTGCCCAAGCACCTAACACAGCTGCAAAAGGTTCAACTATAGCAGAAAGTTGACCGTAATTAAAAGCTTTCCATCGTGATAAACCTTGTCTTCTTAATGGCATAGACACGGCAATTCCTTCTGGAAAGTTCTGAATACCAATACCAATTGCTAGAGCTATTGCTCCTCCTAGAGTTGCACCATCTATACCTACAGCTGCACCACCAAAAAGTACACCTATTGCTAATCCTTCAGGTATATTATGTAAAGTGATTGCTAATACTAATAGCGTAGATCGGTGCCATTCTGTTTTCATACCTTCTGCTTCATCCTTTTTAAAATTGATATGCATATGAGGTAATATTTTATCTAATCCATATAAAAACAAAGCACCTCCTAAAAACCCTAAAGCTGCTGGTAATACTTTAATAAAACCTTCTCCTTCACTCATTTCAATTGCAGGACTTAATAAAGACCAAAAACTTGCTGCAACCATTACTCCACCAGTAAAACCAAGCATACCATCAAAAATTGCTCGATTCATACCTCTAAATAAAAACACAAACGCAGCACCAATTGCTGTTAATCCCCAAGTAAAAATAGAAGCATAAAGTGCTTGTTGAACGGGGCTATCTATACTTTCGATGAATATTTTAAACTCTTCTAACATTATAGTTTTTTTACGATTAAATTTTTACTTGCTTGATTTGAGATATTGGCAGAACCTTTACCAATAGAAATACTCATGGAATGATCAAAATCTACAATTTCGTTTACTTTAATTTCGGCACCCAAAACTAAATTGATGCTTTCTAAATATTTTAAATAGCTCGTAGAGTGTTCTTTTACGCCAACAATAACACCTTTTTCTCCAATAGTTAAGTCAGATAAGGTAATGTCTTTATGATGTTGTAAGTTTCCATCTTTATCTGGTATTGGATCACCATGCGGATCGTATTTTGGGTTTTCTAAAAACGTATCTAAACGCTTTACCAATTCATCACTATGGATATGTTCTAATTGTTCAGCAATATCATGCACTTCATCCCACTTAAAATCTAATTTTTCTACTAAAAAAACTTCCCATAAACGGTGTTTACGAATTACTGAAACTGCTATGCTTCTTCCTTCATTTGTTAATGTAACACCTTTGTACTTCTTATAGATAACTAATTTTTTATCTGATAATTTTTTAATCATATCAGTTACCGAAGATGCTTTAGTATCTAGCTCATCAGCAATAACATTGGTAGAAACTCCTTCCTTTGTTTTATTGCTGTACTTAAATATGGCCTTTAAATAATTCTCTTCAGTATAAGTATTCATAAACTTAAAGTTTTTGCAAATATAAGATTAATAATTTTGTTGTTATAAATTAATTTTTAGACTCATCTAAAAATAATATATATATTTGCCAAAAATAAATTTAAAAACTAAAGTTATGAGATTATTGTTATTATTTGTTTTTATTCCTCATTTTACTTTCTCCCAAGAAAAAGGAACAATAAAAGGCGTGGTAAAAAGCGATAATAAATCTATACCATTTGCAAATGTTGGGCTAGTAGGTACAACTTACGGAGCTGCTGCAGATGTTAATGGTACCTATCAAATTAACAATGTGCCAGAAGGAAAATATACCTTGCAAGTTTCTGCAGTTGGATTTAAAAACTATAAGGTAGGAGTTACAGTTGTTTCTGGTAAATCTGTTGTTGTAAATACTAAAATGGAAAAAACTTCTGCTCAAATGGATGAGTTTGTGGTTACAGGAACCTTAAAAGAAGTTTCGGTAAGAGAATCTCCAGTGCCAATTAAGGTTTATAAGCCTGCTTATTTTAAAAAGAACCCAACACCTGCTTTGTTTGAAGCATTACAAATTGTAAATGGTGTTCGTCCACAAATTAATTGTAGCGTTTGTAATACCGGTGATATCCACATTAACGGTATGGAAGGACCATATACAATGATTACAATTGATGGTATGCCAATAGTGGGAGGTTTATCTACGGTGTATGGTTTAAATGGGATACCTAATAGTATGATTAATCAGATGGAAGTAGTTAAAGGTCCGGCTTCTACTTTATATGGTTCTGAGGCCGTTGGTGGGTTAATAAATGTTATTACTAAAGATCCGGCTGATGCTCCAAAATTTTCGTTTGATGTAT
>CBDUPT010000195.1:0-5576 GCA_965369165.1 uncultured Flavobacteriales bacterium
CCGTTTACAGGGCAATGTTTCAGAACCCATTATTTTAGGTGAAGATACTGGGATTGGCGCTGGTTGTGTAGTATTGATGGGAGTAACTGTTCCTAATGGAGCATTTATTGGTTCCAATTCTATCGTAGTAAAAAATACCGAGTTACTTCCTTATGGGATTTATGGTGGCACACCATTGAAACTCTTAAAAATGAGAAATTAATGAATCCATTGGTTTCAATCATTACAGTTGTTTATAACGGAAAAGCTTATATTGAGCAATCCATTCAAAGTGTGTTGGCGCAAACTTATGGCAACATTGAATACATTATAATTGATGGAGGTTCCAACGATGGAACAATAGATATTATTAAAAAGTACGAAGCAAAAATCAATGCTTTTATTTCGGAGAAAGATTCTGGCATTTACAATGCCATGAATAAGGGATTAAAACTAGCAAAGGGAGAAATTATTGCCATTTTAAATGCCGATGATTATTACTTTCCGGAAACAATAAAACAAGTTGTAGATAAGTTTGAAGAAAGCAAGACAGATGTGGTGTATGGGAATATGACTAAACTTAGAGGTTTTAACGGACAAGAATATTTTAAAGAAGTAGAACCAAACATTGAGTTAATGGAGCAAACTATGCCTATTTTTCATCCAGCTACTTTTATTAAAAAAGAAGTGTACGATGAGGTAGGACTTTTTAATGAAATCTATAAGCTTTCGGCTGATTATGATTTAATTTATAGAATTTACAAGGCAGGCAAACAATTTGAATATATCAACAAAGCTTTAACTGTGTTTAGAATTGGTGGTGCTAGTAATGTAAATTGCAATTCTTATAAAGAAGGTTACCAAATCTTGCTTTCACAAAATTCTCCCTATGCATCGCAAATGAAAGCACTGATAGGTAAATGCCAACGCAAAAATTTCATTCGTTCTATAGTTACTTTTTTAATTAGCCTTTTTGGACTAAAAAAATGGAATGAAAAACGATTAGTAAGAAAGTGGGGTTAGTTTCTTCATTCTTCATTCTTATCTCTTTAATTATTGCAAAAATCAACTAGAACTTTATCTTTGAGGGACAGAAAACTACAATGAAGCGTAAGGAAGAAGTAAAACATTTTTTTGAGCAGACCGATATCTATTTCAATTTTGATTACAACATCAAAATAAGAACTGAAACAGTAGCGGAGATGATAGCGTGTGAGTATTTCGACAAAGTGTTAGACATGCCTTGTGGTAATGGAGTAATTTCTTTAAAAAACAAAAAGCAGTTCAATCAATTAACCTTGGTCGATTTTTCGGAGAACATGATTGCTTTGGCAAAAGAATATGCCGAACAAGAAAAAGTAACTAATGTTTTCTTTACATGTGGAGATATTTTCGATACCAATTTTCAGGATGAAGAATTTGACCTGATTATTTCTTTAGGCATTTTAGCTCACATTGACGATATTGATAAATTTCTAAATTATATTCAAAATAAAGTAAAAAAAGGCGGTAATATTATTATTCAAAATACGAATAGCGATCATTTTTACAGTAAACTTATTCGTTTGTATTTGGGAGTTCGTCAATTGTTAGGTAAAGACAAATACTCTTTAAATAAGGTGCCTGCAAGCCAAGTAGAAAAAAGCTTTAAAAAAGCAGGGTTTACTTGTCAAAAAGTATTTCGTTACAATCAGTCATTTATTGGTTTTTCTAAATGGTTTTCAAATACCAAGAAATACGAACTCACCCGAAAATGGTTTGGTAAAGTTAGCAACAATAAAAATGCTTCTTTAGGAAGTGATTACATTTATCTCTTTAAAAAAGATTGACCAAAGAAAAACATATCAAGCTTTTAGTGTTACCCGAACTTTTTCCTGATTTTGAGGGCGATTGGAAAGGTGTTTTTGTGGAGGATTATTTAAAAAGTGTCGAAAATATAGACACTCAAACATTGTACATTCGCTTAATAGGAAAGCAAAAAGGAGTTACAGACGAACTGTTCCGAGGGCAATTTAAACTGAGAAGGTTTAACCTTACCAACAAAAAAGTAAGTGCTTTTTTTAAGCCTTTCAAATACATTCAGTGGTTTGTAAAAGGAACAAAATTGGGCAGAGAATTTAGTGACACAACCATTATTCATGCACATGGAGCTATCCTGAACGGAACTCTAGCTTATTTAATTAGTAAAAAATTAAAAGTGCCTTTTGTAGTTACCGAACATACCGGTCCTTATTTCCGAATTTTAGACAGTAAGTTAAAAAGCAAAATTTCCAGATTTGTATTCAATAAAGCGGCTAAAGTTCTGGTGGTAAGTGAACACCAAAAACAACAAGTATTAAAGCTAGGTATCGCTACCGAAAAAGTTGAAGTTTCTTACAATCCAGTGAATACCGATACCTATCAAATAGGTACTTCAATTGCTAAAAATATAGTTTTTGTTAGTCGGTTAGATGAATTTAAAGGAGGATTAAGAACGCTTAAAGCTTTTCATCAGGTCACAGATAAATATCCAGATTATACACTAACAATTATTGGAGAAGGAGAGGAGTTGGAAGCGATTGAACGATACGTCTCAAAAAACAATTTATCCCAAAAAGTAATTTTAAAAGGAACATTAACCAAAACTCAAATTGCTGAAGTGTTTAGTCAAAGTAGTTTTATGGTCTTTCCAAGCCGACACGAAACGTTTGGGTTGGTTGTAGCTGAAGCGATGAGCTGTGGTTTGCCGGTGGTTTGTACAAATCAAACAGCACCGAAAGAATTTATAAACGATAAAAATGGTATATTAGTTCAACCTGATAATGTGAACGAAATAGCAGTGGCCATGGAGCAAATGATAAAGAATAGAGGTGTTTACAATTCTCAAGAAATTCGTCAGCAAGTGGTAGATCGATTTGGATTGGAAAGTTTTGGAAAGTATTTGACAGACGTTTATAAAGCGGTAATTTAATGTGTGGAATAGCAGGAATATATCAACCCAAAGGAATTGAGATTGAAGAAGTTATTACTTTGTCTCAAACCATTAAACATCGAGGACCAGACGATGAAGGTTTTTTTCTATCGAATAAGGAACAAACAGAATATTGCAGAGGAAACGATACTATTGCTGAATTACAAACATTAAAGCATCTTTCTGAAATTAATTATTTACCCAATTTAGCTTTAATTCACAGGCGATTATCCATATTAGATGTTTCAGCTTTAGGACACCAGCCCTTATCGACTCCCGATGAAAGATATACCATCGTTTTTAATGGAGAGGTTTATAATTTCAAGGAAATCCGGCAAGAATTAGAAAAAAAAGGATACGGGTTTAAATCGCAATCAGATACTGAAGTAATTATCAATGCTTTTGCTGAATGGGGAAAAAGCTGTGTTTCTCGTTTTGTGGGTATGTGGGCTTTTGTGATTTATGATAATCAAGAAAATACTTTGACTCTATCGAGAGATAGATTTGGAATAAAACCGCTTTATTTTTTTAAGAATGAAAATTGTTTTGCTTTTGCATCTGAAATAAAAGCATTACTAAAATTAAATGCAGTAGACAAAAGCATTTCTAACGAGAATTTAGGAAGTTATTTAGCATTTGGAACAACTGCTCAACCGTATCAAAATTTATTTAAAAACATTGTAGATGTTGAACCAGGATGTAATTATCAGTTCAACTTAGAAGACTTTTCATTGATTAAAGAATCCTATTTTTCGATTGATGAGAAGGTTGCTAATAATAAAGCAGACATTGAAACCAACGCTAAAAAAATGGAGGAACTGTTTAATGATTCCATTGCATTGCATTTAAGAGCAGATGTTGAAATTGGCTCTTGCTTAAGTGGAGGGTTAGACTCAAGTGCTATAGTTTATAGTGCTAGTAGGCAATTAAAAGATGTTCCTTTAAAAACGATAACAGCAGCATATCAAAACAAAATTATTGATGAGTCGGAATTTGCCAAAATGGTGGCTAACGATTTAAAAAATGTAGAAGATATTTATACTTATCCTGATGCTAAAACTTTAGTGGCGGATATGGATAAAATGATTTATGCACAAGATTTACCTATTGGTTCAACATCTATTTTTGCTCAATGGGAAGTGATGAAGTGTGCAGGACATAACAATATAAAAGTATTACTAGATGGACAAGGAGCTGATGAAGTTTTAGGGGGTTATTACAATTTTGCTGGAATTCATTTAATTGAATTATTGAAAAAATTCCAGTTTAACCGATTTTTTAAGGAATACCAACAACTCAAAAATAATTTCACCCCTCAAATAAAAAATGCAGTATTAAGAGCAGCTTATTATTATTTACCAAACAGTTTACAAAAGCAACTGAGAGCAAAAGAACGTTTAAGTTATAATTTTATTAACCCTAATAAAGTAAACGAGCTAGTGTTAGATATACCTAAAAGAGGAGGTAAAACCTATGATGAACATGTTAATTTAAGTGTTAAATTTGGTATGTATGAGTTGTTAAGGTATGAGGATAGAAATTCAATGGCTTTTTCTATTGAGTCACGAGTGCCATTTTTAGATCACAGATTGGTTGAGTTTATCAGAACTTTACCTAACGAACAAAAGATATATAAAGGATGGACGAAGTATGTGCTTCGAAAAATGTTAAATGATAAACTGGATGATAAAGTAGTTTGGCGAAAAGATAAAAAAGGTTTTGTAACGCCTCAGCAAGATTGGAAAAATGAATTGATGAAGAAATTGACTGAGGAGTTAAAAGATAGTGAAATCCCATCAAT
The DNA here is from genome assembly GCA_965369165.1 of uncultured Flavobacteriales bacterium. Classification (GTDB taxonomy): domain Bacteria; phylum Bacteroidota; class Bacteroidia; order Flavobacteriales_E; family Vicingaceae. Next base: position 4,731 of record CBDUPT010000195.1, read on the forward strand.
AATGGATAGAAATTATGTGTTGCAGTTGTGTGATAAAGACTTCTCTAATGCATCACATTTAAGTGAATTTTGGAGAGCTTATTCAGTTATTAAATGGTATAATATTTTTAATTTAAAAGGATAATGAAAATTGCAATTGTATGTGGGCACTTTATTCCTACAATGGGTTACATTGAAGTCCATTTAGCAAATGCTTTTCATCAATTAGGACATGAAGTAAAAGTCTTTACTTCAAGAATTATTCCTTCGTACGTTCAATCGGTTGCTAAATTAAGTGACAATACTCCGTATAAAATTTTAAGATTATCTGTCAGTTTTTCTATGGGGCAAATGGTTAAATCGAAAGGGTTAGCTAGAGAGGTTCAACATTTTGAGCCTGAACTGGTTATCTGTATAGGTGTGGGAAAATTATTTCCTAACCCAATTTATGAAATTAAGGATAGAAAATTTAAACTCATTACATTATTGGGTGATAATGAAGAAACTTACACCACTAATAGCGCTGTTAAAAAGTTGAAGAATAGTATCATTCAACAAGTGTTTAAGAAAAAAGTCTATTTAAAAGCCATCAAAAAATCGGATATACTTTTGCTCTATACACCATCTACAGTTGATGTAATAACTCAATTTGTGAGTGAAAAATATGCTAATTTGTTAAAAGCAAAAAGTCAGCAAATTTCATTAGGTTTTGATGAAGCACATTTTTTTTACAATGACTTGGAACGTAGAGAAGAACGAAAACAGTTAGGAATAGGAGAACACGATAGTCTACTTATTACAGCAACTCGTGTAGTTCCTGAAAAAGGATTAGAGAAAGTAATTGATTTGGTAGAGTCAGTGAATCAA
>CBDUPT010000196.1:0-5562 GCA_965369165.1 uncultured Flavobacteriales bacterium
TTGTGTGGGGAAATAATGGATTTTCAGCCAAAAATAAGTTGTATGGGGAAAAAGAAAGTATATTAAATGGTAAGGGGTTGTTTTTGTGCGCATTAGAATTGTCACTTAAACATTCAGTTGAAGATATTGATTTAAATATTAAAACATCAATGCCTCATAAATTTACCTCGTTATTGGAGCGTGAAAATAGGAGGTGGGAAAAGTTTAGAGGTGATGTCCGTTCGAGTGATTTTTGATTTTTATTCTCGATACATCCCTTTGTCATCCTGAGCGGAGTCGAAGGATATGGGACACTCGAACTGACAAAATCAAAAATAGTAAAGTTTATACTGAGTAAAATCGAAGTAAGAACACATTTACTCTATAATATTTTTCACTCTACCAACAATACCAGACTCTAGCATTACCTTAATCCCGTGTGGGTGATTAGGAGACTTGGTTAATAGCTTCTTTACTATTCCTTCAGTTAATTCTCCCGAGCGTTGGTGGTGTTTTTGTACCACTTCAACCTCAATACCAATCTGAACATCTTTTCTGTTTCTGCCGTCAGCCATTTTTTTTTATTCCTTGTCACCCCTCTGTTTCTCCCCTCAAGGGGAGATGTTTCCTCCCTTGAGGGAGGATTAAGGTGGGTGATTAATTAATTTTTAAAGTCATCATTGAATGATCACTTATTTTTTGCTCTCTATATTTATGAACATATTCACAAGACTTTATTCTACAACTTAAACTTGAGGTAAGGAAAAAGTGGTCAAGTCTAAATCCATTACCTGCATTGCTATACCATGAATATTCTTTTGCTTCTCCGTTTAAAAATCTCCAAGCATCAGTCATTCCTTGTTGTTCTAGTATTTCAAAATATTCTGAGCAATAAAATGTGTTTCCTTTTTCATCAAGATAATGCTTTCCAGTATTAAAATCTCCAGTTATTATAATATTCTCATCTTTATTCTTCCCTATCTCAGTAAGCAAAAATTCAAAAACTTCTTTTTTAAGATTTTTAAGTGGGAAGTAACATCCATAGATAGAAAAATTGTCATTATAAACTTTAATAACTCGCTGTTTGTGTTCTTTTAATTTGTCAAAGGTTTGAGTTTTAAACTCTGTTTTGCTTGCAATAAGTACAGAGTTTAGTTTTGGCTCACTTGCAGGGTTATACTGAAAGTTGTAGCCTAATTTTATAAGTTCTGAACTGATAAATTCTTTATTTGCGTTATTTCTGTATTCAGTTAATATAAAAATATCTGTTTCTGAATTTTCTGATATTACTTGAATAATATCTTTAATTCTTTTTCCTCCTCCATGTCTTATGTTCCATGTGGTAATTATCACTTTTAGTTCTTCTTTACAAATTGAGTTAAGATAACAATGTGTTGACCTTCAACTTTACCTTCTATTTGTTCAGCATTATCATGCACTAAAGAAATGTTTCTAACTGCTGTACCTCTTTTTGCTACAAGGCTAGAACCTTTTACGTTTAAGTCTTTTATAACGGTTACAGAATCTCCAGCTTGTAAAATAGCGCCATTACTATCTTTATGAACGATTTCTACTTTTTCATCATCTCCATCACCTTCAGATTCAGCCCATTTTTTCACATCATCTTCTAGGTACATCATGTCTAATAAATCTTGTGGCCAGCCTTCAGCTTTAAGACGGTTAAGCATACGCCAAGCCATTACTTTTACGGCATCAACTTCACTCCACATGCTATCGTTTAAACATCTCCAATGATTAGGATCCATGTTAGCAGGATTTTCCATTTGGTCTTTGCAAGTAGCACAAACATAAATGCTGTTATCTACTGTTTGGTTTCCTGCTGGAGGTACAGCGTAGCTACTTAAATTGTCTGTTGAAGCGCATAGTTCGCATTGGTTATTCGCTCTGTTTTGTAATTCTTGTTCTAATCCCATGTTTTATATATTTTAAAAAGTCAAACTTAGTAAATTTGTAAATAAATACACTTCAAATAAGCACCTTCTTTAAAACTTATTGGGTGATCAATGTCATGTAATGTTTTTTCTAAAATAGTTACTTTTTTATTATTGTTAAATGCTGTTGCTAAAACCATTTCAAAAAATACGTCAGCAGTAACTCTAGCACTGCAAGAAGCTAAAACTAACAACCCTTTTTTACGAACTAATTTCAATCCTAGTTCAGCTAATTTTTGGTAGCTGTTTAATGCTCCATCAATCTCATCTTGGCTCTTAGCAAAAGAGGGTGGGTCAATCACAACAATATCAAACTTGCGTTTGTCTTCAGCTAAATTTTCTAATTCATCAAAGGCATCACCAACAATAATGTCGTGTGTTCCAATAAATTCGTTAAGTTGAGCGTTTTCTTCAGCAATAGCTAATGCTTGAGCAGATATATCTAGACTTGTTACCTCTTTTGCTCCACCAGCTAAGGCATGTACAGAAAAGCCTCCAGCGTAAGAAAACACATCTAGAACTGTTTTTCCTTTAGCTAGCTCGCCAACTTTTTTACGGTTTTTACGGTGGTCTAAAAAGTAACCAGTCTTGTGTCCCTTAATTACATTGGCTGAAAAATTAACACCATGTTCTTTAAAATTAACTACCTCATTTTCTAATTCGCCATGTATAATTTGTCCTTCGGTTAAGCCATATTTATTGCCTTCTCGAGCAACATTTCTGCTTAATCGTAAAACAGCTGTTTCAGCTTTGCTTATTTTAATTAAGTGGGGTAAAATTTCGTTGAGGTAAGGTAGCCAAATGTTGGAATAAAGTTTAATGACTAAAACTTTATCGTAAACATCAGCAATGAAAGAAGGCATGTTATCATTCTCGCCATAGATTAATCGGTAGCTGTTGGTGTCAGTTTTTAATAAGGGAATTCGTTTGTTGTAAGCTTCTTGAATTTTATCCTTAAACCAATCGCTATTGATGTTGGCGGGCTTATTAGCTTGTAATATTTTAATTCTTATAGGTGAGCTAGGATCTAATAATCCACAAGCTAAAAACTTGTTGTTTCTGTTGTCGAAAATAATAACCAAGTCGCCAGCTTTTCCAGGGTTGTTTTGTTTGGTAATGCTTTTATCAAATACCCAAGGATGACCTTTTTTTATTAAAACTTCTGCTTTAGGCTTCAGTTTAATAGCAATTCGTTGTGTTTCTATTTCTGGGAGTTCTATCATTTTTTTTAATTTAGAAACAAGACCGCTCCGCTTTAAGATGTAAGAGCAAAGATTTATTACTTATTAGTAAAGTCTTTTCATCTTGTTTCTAGTGTCTTTTTTTAATTGGATTTAGAAGGTTTCAAACTTAGCCATTTAATAATTGTTCTCGATACAATTTTTGATTTTGTCAGTTCGAGTTTCTTAATGTCATCTTGAGCCAGTTTATACTGAGTTTAGTCGAAGTAAAGGATAAATTAAGAGTTGTCGAGAGTAAAATCAAAAATCACTCGAACTGACAAATGATTATTAATTGGGTAATTTTGAGTTTTAAGTATTCAATGAAATTTCAATTAAATAATACGTTTACCGATGAATTGCCTGCTGATGCTATCACTTCTAATGATAGGAGGCAAGTGACTGAAGCATGTTATTCGTTTGTGAATCCCACAAAAACTAAAGCGCCAAAAATGATTCATGTTGCTGATGCAGTGGCGAATGTATTAGGCATTTCAAAAGAAGAAGTTGAGTCGGAGGAGTTTTTAAACATCTTTACAGGAAACGAAATTATACCCAACTCTAAGTCTTATGCCATGTGTTATGGTGGGCATCAGTTTGGTCATTGGGCTGGACAGTTAGGTGATGGAAGAGCGATTAATTTAGGCGAGATAGAACACGATAATAAACGTTGGGTATTGCAATTGAAAGGTGCTGGAGCTACTCCTTACTCTAGAACTGCAGATGGCTTAGCTGTTTTACGTTCATCTATTCGAGAGTATTTGTGTAGTGAGGCAATGTATTATTTGGGAGTTCCTACAACTAGGGCTTTAAGTTTAGCCTTAAGTGGTGATGAAGTAATGCGAGATGTTTTGTATGATGGTAATCCTGCTTATGAGAAAGGAGCTATTGTTTGTCGAGTTGCACCTTCGTTTTTGCGTTTTGGGAGTTATGAGATCTTTGCTTCACGAGGAGATACTAAGAACTTGAAAGTTTTGGTAGATTATACCATCAAACATTTTTATACAGAAGTTGAGCAAGGAACCAAGCAGGGTTATCTTGATTTTTTTAGAGCGGTTAGCCATAAAACATTGGATATGATAATTAATTGGCAACGTGTTGGTTTTGTGCATGGTGTGATGAATACGGATAACATGTCTATTTTAGGTTTGACTATTGATTATGGACCTTATGGTTGGTTGGAAGGTTATGATAAAAAATGGACTCCAAATACTACTGATGCCGAGCATAAGCGTTACCGTTACGGACAACAATCGAATATTGCTTTGTGGAATTTATTGAAATTAGCCAATGCTTTATATCCTTTAATTGAAGAAGCTGAGCCGTTAGAGGCTATTTTAAACGAATATAAGACACTTTATGCTGCAAAGTATATCGGAATGATGAAAGCGAAGTTAGGGCTTCTTAAAGACGATGAAAACGACAAGCAATTGATAAAGCTGTTAGAAGATAATTTGAAATTGACTGAAACTGATATGACTATCTTTTTTAGAAACTTGAGTAAGCTACCAAAAGACTTTGTATTGCCAGAAAAGGAGGGGAGTGATTTTTTAGATGTAGTAAAAGATGCTTTTTACAAGCCAGAAGAATTGAAAAGTGAGACATTGTGGTTTTGGAAAGATTGGTTTGCGCTTTATCTTAATCGTTTACAAAAAGAAACCCTAACTGATGCTGAGCGAAAAGATCAAATGGATAAGGTTAATCCGAAATATGTATTGAGAAATTATATGGCTCAATTGGCTATTGATGCTGCTGATAAAGGCGATTATTCAGTTATTGATGAGTTGTATCAATTGTTAAAAAAGCCTTATGCCGAGCAAGTTAAAGCTGAGAAATGGTTTGCAAAACGACCAGAGTGGGCTAGAACAAAAGTGGGGTGCTCTATGTTGTCGTGTAGTTCTTGATTTATATTGATATTAATTCAAAATATCATTTTCGTTATAATTGATAATCTTTTGTCTCATTTCTAATTTGTTGGAGTAGTGTCTTGATAATGTCAGAGCCTTATTTCGGTAACTTTCTCTATTTCCTCGGTGATATAACCTTATAGCTTTACAATTAGGGTGTTCAAAGATTGATTTTAAAAGAACTCTATCTGATAGACCCATTGAATGACCTATTATTTGAACTTCAAAATCTAAAGAATTTAATATGTCATTTAGTCGATGGTAATATTCATAAGCGGAGTAGTTAATAGATTTCATATTTTTTAAAAATTCATCTTCAGCTTCATCTTCAAGTTCTTTATATCCTTTGTGGGTATCATCTCCATACCCAAAAATCATACTGTCAATATTATCTAATTTACCATGTATATGAATGATGTTATTCTCATCTATATTATAATAATTTAATAAGGATGTGTAGTTGAAATTAAAAAAATACACACCATCTATACTGTCTGAAAGTGG
>CBDUPT010000197.1:0-5542 GCA_965369165.1 uncultured Flavobacteriales bacterium
AATCCATCATTTCATGACGGTTATACATGGTAATTTTTCCTTTACCAATTTGTCTATTCATTGCTGAATAAGCACCTAACAATAGTTGTTGTCCTGTTTGTCCTTTCGCATAAAATGTTCTAGAAACTAACACTCCACCAAAAGAACGGTTATCTAATAACCCTCCATATTCTCTCGCAAAAGGAACCCCTTGAGCAACACATTGATCAATAATGTTTCCAGAAACTTCAGCTAAACGATATACGTTTGCTTCTCTTGCACGATAATCACCACCTTTAACTGTATCGTAAAATAAACGATAAGTAGAATCTCCATCGTTTTGATAATTTTTTGCAGCATTAATACCTCCTTGTGCAGCAATTGAGTGAGCTCTACGAGGAGAATCTTGATAAGCAAAAGCTTTTACTGCATAACCCATTTCTGCCAAAGAAGCAGCTGCAGCACCACCAGCTAAACCAGTACCAACAACGATAATATCAATGTGTCTTTTATTAGCTGGGTTAACAACATTGATGTTGTTTTTGTGGTTAGTCCATTTATCTTTAAGTGGACCTTCTGGTATTTTAGAATCTAATTTTGTCATACCTTAATTTTATAAAGAACAAGAACTTGCACAACAGCAAGCGCTTACAAAATGATAAACAGCAACAACTATATATCCTAAAGGAACTATAATTGCATATAAATAACTTAATTTTTTGATTGTTGGAGTGTATTTGTTGTGGTTAAACCCAACTGATTGAAAAGCAGATTGGAAACCATGCATTAAATGTAATGCTAAAAAGATAAAGGCCACAATGTAAATACCAAAGTAAACAGGGTTCGACATTTTTTCAGCTACCATTTTGTAGCTATCTAAATGTTCGTGAGTAATGTAGTGTGCGTTTATTGTTGGAAAAAAGAAGTGTACCATGTGTAATCCTATAAATAACAGAATCATTATTCCGGTAATAATCATGTTTCTACTCATCCAAGAAGCATTTTCTCCAGGTTTGTTCATTGCATACTTAATAGGGCGAGCAGCTCTATTTTTTACATCTAAATATATCCCCATAATTAAATGGAAAATAATACCGAAAAACAATACTGGTTGCAGTGCGTATTGTACTAATGGGTTTGTTCCCATAAATTCTGAAACCTCATTAAAACTATCAGCATTTATTACTGATAACATGTTAATTAAAAGGTGCTGCAACAAAAAGAACATTAAGAAAAACCCTGAAAGAGCCATTAAAATTTTTCTTCCCACTGAAGATTTTGAAAATCCTTTACTCATAATGGTGTATATTTTATAAGAATCTGTTTAAAGAACAAATGTAGCTATTGTATAATTTTGAGCAACTTTATAAGGGTTAAAAATTTTTATTTAGAATAAGTCTTAATAATCACCTTACACCTTTGTTTTGATATTTAAACTGTTCGTAAACGGAATGAAAACGACCATTTTTATAAGTGTATTCTTTTTCATCTATAAAAAAGTTTTCTCCAGCCTTAACATCTTGAAGGTTGGTTATGTCTGTTGTTGAGGTGTGGATGCTACCTTTGGTTTGCCTAGCTAAATCAAGGTATTGCACATTAATTCTACCACGAGTACCACATAAAATAACTAGAACTGGTTTTTTTATTTTATCTAAATATTTGTAATCACGCATACTTTCCATGTTGTCTGCAATTAATATTACAGCATCAGCATTAGGATAATATTTTATTCCTTCAATTACTGCCTCAATGTCGTTTTCCATGTTTTCTCCACCACCATCACCTCGCTCCATACATTTAATAGCTGTTTTAGTTATGTCATCAATACTTTTGTTTTCTGTTACATAAATCCCTTTAGTGTCTAAAGGTTTTTTCTTTCGCGAATCTTTATCGTCACCATCATTAAAAAAAACAAAGTATTTGGCTTTTGTATTTTCAGTTTGAGCTTTAAGCCAAACAAAAACTTGCGCAGAGTAAGGAGACATGCTTCCTGTAACATCGGTAACAACAATAAAGTTTTTCCAGTCTTTATTTCTATCAAACACATTTAAAACAGTAGAATCTTTATAAAGCTCATGGTTGTAAAAAAAGTCGGGTGGGCGAGGAGGAGGAAAGGTATCAATATACCAAGTAGTATCGTGTATATAACCTTTGTTTAAATCGTAATGAGTTTTAATGCTAAACTTTTTAGGAGTTGTGTCATTAACAATACTGTCATTTTTTAGCATTGTGGATACTAAGTTGTCTAAATATGAAGCTTCTTTTTTTAGATTACTATTGTTAGAGTTTGGTCTAAAGGTAATTACAAAACCATGAAACATATTGTTGCAATACTCACGAGAATTGCCGTTGGTTTGGCTAATTAATTCATATTCCCATAATGGGTTTTCAAACAGTTGTGGGGCTACTTTTTTTAATTCTTTTAATCGGTTTTGGTTTAGTTTAATTTGATTAAAAGTAGGGGAGGTTCTAAATTTGGTATAGACCAATTCGATTTTTAGCACTACTTTTTCTTTCAGCTGCTTTTCTTGTTCAGGATTTAAAATAATTGGTTTTGCAAATGGTGTAGCAATATACAGTTGGTGTGGCAATAAATTTTTAAGATTATACTCTTCAATATGTTTTGGGCTAATGTTAGCCATTTGCTCTAATGATTGAGCAAAAGAACCAATACTCACTAAAAAAAGAATAAGAAAATAAAAACTTCGCATTAACCCCTTAATATTTACCTTTGCTAATATATAATTAATTTCTTGTCATTTCGAGCGGAGTCGAGAAATCTTCTAAACTCAAAGAAGATTACTTTTTATAGTTCGATAAACTCACTATGACAAAGTATAATGGAATAGACAAGAAATACAAACAACTTTAAAACCCGCACAATATTGCAAAAGGTAAAAGCAAAAAAACATTTAGGACAACACTTTTTAACGGATTTAGATATTGCTAAAAACATTGTTGACGCACTAACTTTAACTACCGAATACAACACTGTTTTAGAAGTTGGACCAGGAATGGGTGTGTTAACACAGTTTTTAATAAAAAATGGTAATTACAAAACCTTTCCGGTAGATATCGATAAAGAATCGATAGGATACTTAGCAGAGAAATATCCAACCTTAAAAGGCAATATAATTTATGGCGACTTTTTAAAAATGGACTTGAATGATGTTGCGAAAAATGAAGCTTTTGCTGTAGTTGGAAATTTCCCTTACAACATCTCTTCTCAAATATTATTTAAGGTGTTGGATTATAAAAACCAAATACCAGAAGTTGTTGGAATGTTTCAAAAAGAAGTTGCCGAAAGAGTTGCTGCTCCTCCAGGTTCTAAAACCTATGGAATAACAAGTGTGTTGTTACAGGCTTTTTATGATATTGAATATTTGTTTACGGTTGATGAGGATGTTTTTGACCCACCACCAAAAGTAAAATCGGCAGTAATTCGTTTAATCCGTAACGATAAACAAGGTTTAGATTGTGATGAAAAACGGTTTAAACAAGTAGTTAAAATGGCATTTAATCAACGTAGAAAAATGTTGCGTAAATCGCTTAAAAGCTTACTAAACGACAGTAATAAAGAGCATGAAATGTTGACTAAACGGCCAGAACAATTAAGTGTAGCCGATTTTGTTGAGTTAACTAACTTGTTAGCTTAACCTACCTTTTTTAATAGCTGAGCTAGAAAACATAAAAAACCAAGCACCAAAAGCAACCACTAAAGTTGGCATTAAACAAGCTTGAACTAACCCATAAACTTCTATTGAGCTTGTAAAAAATACGTTGTGTACCATTTGTGGAATAATTGCCCCTAAAGAAACTGCAAACATTAATTTCGACCATTTCTTTTTGGTTGCTAAGCCAATTGCACCAAACAAACCAGTAAATACTGCAACTGCAAAAATAACAGTTACCCATTGCGGATATTCACCATAGAGCGCTTGTTCATTTTCGGGTAATAAAGCGATTGCTTCTTCAGTAATAAAAGTGTGGGCAAAAAAGGATAGTACTCCCATTAAGTTCCATAAAATGCAGAAAATGGTTACTAACCAAAATCCTATAGGTGCTTTTTTAGTTGTCATAGTTTTTTGTTTTTTAACACCCAATCTATGTTTTGGTAGGGCGATTTAAAAATACAAATTTTCATTTACCTAATTAGCCAAAGCTTTGGCGGAGCTTATTAAATGCTTTACAGTTTCAAATTACTGCCAACTGCCCTATAAAATATAGATGATGTTAGGTGTATTTCTTATTTCTTTCTCATTAATTCACTATTAGAAAGATACATAGCAAAATAAGGGTTTCTGAGTCCTTTTCTTTTTAAAAAGACCATAAAAGGTTTGTCGAAAATTAATGATTTTGGTTTTGGTGGTTCTTCCATTAGTTCTTCAAGCGCTGCATACATTTCAGATTCACTTTCAACTTCTGCGCCTTTTTCATCAAGTCTAAATGCCGTTCTTTGATAAGCTATTTCTATAATAAATCTTCTGTCACCTGAGGTAAATCTACTACCTTCAATTTCGAGATAATTTGTTTCAATATTGAAATCTATTATTGGAATACTAACGATATCCTCCTCTTGGAAATAATATTTCCAATAGTTTTTTTCATTTCTATCATCATCGAATTTGGTTTGTAATTTTCTGAATCGATTTATTTCATTAGAGAAATTAATATTTTGGTCAAAATGTGATTTTACAAGAATGATGACATGATCTTTATCTTTTGGTATAAGCTCTATTGCAAAATCATCATCATTGTTATAATACATGATATTGGCTACATCATTATCCCCCTTAAAGCCAAAGGAAACAACTTCATCTTCTAAAAATTGTAAAAAATTATCGTCTAGTTTTAATGGAACTTCAAAAGGAAGAGATTTCTTGAAAAATGCTTTAGCTCTAATGGTTAGGTTATCTAATTCAACAGATGAATTGTATTCATTTTTTAATAAAGTATTTTGATAACTTTTTGAACTATTCATTCTTGCTAATTCTTCGCTATCTATTTCTTTAATAGGTTCAGAAACCTGTGTTTTAATTTCCTCCCATGCAAACAACATAGATGCTGCATAAATTCCATTTTGTTTAGAAATAAATGGTGTTTCTAATGTTGTTAAAAAAGTGGTCTGATTATATTCTTTTAAATTCTTAACATCAGGAAATATCTCGTCTTTTTCAAAGTCCTTCTCTGGGGTATTATTACAACCTAAACTGATTATAAATAAAATAATTAGTACTATTTGATTTATTACTTTCATGTATTGCAGCTAACTTGTTGTTAAACCAAATATACATAAATCCCTTTCAAACAAAAAGCCCCATTCCGATAACTATCGGAATGGGGCTTTTTAAAATATAGCTTATTACTAACTAAAACTTGTAGGAGTAACCAAACCCAAAAAACATGCCTTCGCTATATGAAGAAAAGATTTGATCTTGAGCATTATAAGAGCTATAAATTCTTTCTCTTTTTTGGTTTAGTATGTTTCTAAAAGTTACACTTACAGTATGTTTTTTAGGTTCATATTCTTCTGTTTTTCCTAAACCTTTAGATAATTTTAAGG
>CBDUPT010000198.1:0-5537 GCA_965369165.1 uncultured Flavobacteriales bacterium
TTTCATACCATTCGGTAGGAGCAACTTTACGGTTATCGGTTGTGTTTCCATATTCATCAACAACTCTTGATTCAATAATATTGAAAATTTGTTCTGAATTTACATTACCACAGGTAATACACTCACTCTCTTCTGCATTTACATGGTTTACAAGTTGTTTAAAGTAAATTACAGCATCAACAGGGTTGCCATTGTATATCGGATACCCACCAGTATCTAAAATTAAAAGGTTATCAAACATTTTAAATATGTCTGAAGATGGTTGGTGAATAACTACAAAAATTAACTTTCCTTTTAAAGCCAACTCTTTAAGTAAATCCATTATGTTTTCTGAATCTCTAGAAGAAAGACCTGATGTAGGTTCGTCAACAAATAACACTGCTGGTTCTCTAATTAATTCTAAAGCAATATTAAGTCTTTTTCGTTGTCCACCACTAATGGTTTTTTCCATCGGGCTACCAACTTTTAAATCACGAGTTTCATATAAGCCAATACTGCTTAACACAGAAACTACTCGTTTGGTAATTTCCGCTTCATTTAAATTCGCAAAACATAATTTTGCATTATAGTATAAGTTTTGAAAAACAGTTAATTCTTCAATCAGTAAATCATCTTGAGAAACATACCCAATAACACCTTCAATATCGTCTGGTTGATTATGTATATCAATTCCATTAATTGTAATTTGTCCAGTAGTAGGGTGGTAGCTACCATTTAAAAGGTTTAGTAATGTTGATTTTCCAGCACCACTAGCTCCCATAATACCAACTAATCTTCCTGATTCTTCGGTAAAATTGAAAGGGTGCATACCATAGTTCCCCCCTTTAAATTTATAAGTTAGGTTTTCTACATTAAAAACAATTTTTTCAGCATTATCATCTTTAAAAAATAAACTTATTATATCTGAATAATAAATAGGTTGAACTCTAGAACTTCTAATAGAAGAACCTTGAGTTAAAATACTTGAACGGTTTTTACTTAATAAAATACCATTTAGGTAAAGTTCTGCATCACCAAAGTAGCGAACAAAGAACATATTAACTGTTTCCAGTTTCACTATTCTTAATTTACCTAAGATACCATCTGAAAAGATATGCTTTGCATTTTTAAAACTACTTTCTTCTTTATTATCAATAATTAGGACAAGTTCATTATCCATTACTTTTTCAGAAGAATTTTCTACAAAGCTTTTACAAAGTTCAAATTCATTTCTAGGAATATTAAAAGTTTCAGCAACAGTTTCTACAAACTCCATTTCTTGTTCAGATGCAGCTTGGTTGGCATAGATAAACTCAAGCAAACGAATAAGAACAATTACTTTCTGTTTTTGAGCTAGCTCCTCATTAATTTGAGTACAAATTAATAGAACTTTTACAGAGTTTACTGAAGTTCGTTTTTTTGCTTTTCCGCTTTTAGACTTTCTTGTTTTAGCTTCAATAAATTCATCATAGAGTGCTAAGTATTCATCAACTAATTGTTGGTTAAGTTGTTGTTTAAGAAAGGTTTCAACTATTCTCCTACTTTTATCAGAGGCTTCTTCAGCTTCTGAAACAATAGAAAATAGTTGCATTAAGGCTTTTAGTATTCTTTCACTCATGGTGTACTAGCTGAATTTTGCGTTAAGATACAAAAAAAGGCATTATTGAATAAATAATGCCTTTAATTTTTTTTTGAATAAATTGTTATTGTTTAAATCCAACTAAAAGGACTGCACATCCTGAAGCTAAACTATTTGGATCTAAGTTTGCTTCAATAATACAGTCTAAAGTATTAGTGATTTTGAAATCCCAATAAGGAGCATTACTATACTCTTCATTTGTAAACAATAAATTTCTTTCTTTGTCATAAACTGAAAATATTAAGTTTCCATCGGCTAGTCCACTACATCCAGCGAATCTATATGTATTTCCTCCATATAAAGTCATGTTAAACTCAGCAATTTCATCATCTAATAATAATGATCGATAGTTTTGTCCGTCAGAAATATATTCTGATGTAATATGTTTATCACATAATGACGCAATTGTATCACATTGTGCAAATGAAGTAGTATATGCACTGATTCCTAATATTAATGTTAATGCTTTAAGTATGATGTTCTTTTTCATAATTTCTATTCTATCTATTAGCTAATAATATCAACTCTTATTTCCATAATCTTTGCAGAAATGGATTTTAATAATTCACCATCAATAGTTACTTCAGAAGTACTATTTACAGTTGTTGTTTTATTTTCTGCATCTACAGTAGGTGCAACAAATGTGTAAGTTATTTGAACTTTGTCATAAATTTCGTTTAACTCCATTAATTTGTCAACAAGAGTTGTGATTTCTGGTTTGCTGTAATAAGGAGTAAGAAGTTTGATTAGGTTGTTTAGAGTTGTTTTTTGTTCTCCAATTCTTCTAATAATATCTTCGTTATTAGTCATTTCAGCTGCGCTAGTAGCAAAGTATAAACTTTCAATCCATCCTCCAGCTAAAATTAAACCTCCAACATCATTTTGTTGGTTGTTCTTTAAATAATTATCACTTGCTTTATAAGCGTCAGATACTAAGGCTAATAAAGAATCTTTATTGCCAATATTTTTTTCAAATCTTTCAACTAACTCCATATCAAAAGCACTACTTACACCTAAGTCATCACCAATTGCTTTAACAGCAGTTAAGTAAGAAATAGCATCTTGAGTTTGGTCATACATAGTAACATAACCTAAATCAGCACCATAAATACCTAAGTTGATTGCTTTTTTATAACTTGTAGAATAGTTAGTAACCTTAGAAGGTTCGTTTAAAATATCCTTGTTGTAGTTAGTTCCAGCGTTTTTAATTAAAACAGCTGTTTGGATAGGTGAAGGTATACTAAATACTTTTCCATCTATTTCCATTAATTGATTCTCTTTAGAAGTGTTATCTTCTATAGGATCTACAACTGGTTCTTCAATTGGGTCATCACCACCACAACTAACAGCAATTACTGACATTACAGCTAATGCTATTGTTTGATTTTTAAAGTTAAAATATTTCTTTGTCATTGATATTATTTTAGAAATTCTTCTGAGGTTACAAATAAACAAAAAAAACTTCAATACTAAAAAATAAAATCTGTCGATTAATTAACAGTTTTTAGGGTTAATCGTTAAATATTTTTGTACGAAGCATCATAATTCTTAAAATTATAATAGAAATTATTGCAATAACAAGGTTGATTAAAGCTGTTTGATATTCTTGAAAAATTAGTTTTCCTATCAGAAATAGCATGCTGTAGGTTAGTGTGGTTGCACTAATCCAAGATATTATTAATGCTGGTATTTGACTTTTTTGCTTAGGTAAAGAGAGTGCATTACGGATACTATTCCATGCACCTTCGGGTTCAACTTGTTGATAAAAGTTTTTTAATGTTTCTTCTTTTTCTGGTTTAGTAATAAAAGTAATAACTATCCATGTTATTGTTGTAAATAGTGTTGTACATAATAAAATACCTTCGTTTGCAGTAAAACTGTTATAAGTTTCAGTTTCTGAAATTACAACATTAAATAATGGCGCAATTAAGAATTTGCTTATAGAGTAACCTATTATAGGCGCAATGGTTGCCGATATTTCGCTCCAAATATTAATTCTGCTCCAGTACCATCTTAAAATTAAAACAGCACCTAATCCAGCAGAGGAAGCAATAAGGAATCTTGCAGCACCATCAATAGTTTCAATAAACGATGTTATAATTAATGCAATTGCCATTATAATGATAGTAGCAACTTTGCCAGCATTAACTAATTGTTTTTGTTCTAAACTCTTACCTTTTTGTTCTTTGGTTCTTTTATATAAATCGTTAGTTAAATAACTAGCCCCCCAATTAAGTTGAGTAGAAATTGTACTCATATAAGCCCCTAAGAAAGCGGTAAAAAGTAAACCTTTTAAACCAGTAGGCATAAAATCTCTCATGGCCATTACAAAACCATTTCCAGCTTCATTCATAGCTAAATTAGGGTAGACAACTACTGCACAAAGCCCCACTACAATCCATGGCCAAGGCCTTAGTGCATAATGCGCAATTTGAAAAAATAAAGTAGCAAAAACAGCATCTTTCTCACTTTTAGTACTCATCATTCTTTGAGAAATATAACCACCCCCACCTGGTTCGTTTCCAGGGTACCAACTTGCCCACCATTGAATGGCAACAAAAGAGAAGAAAGCTCCTATTGTTAATCCAAAAGTTCCTATTCCGCTTGAGCCTTCTCCAATAGTTGGAAAGAAGTTAAATTGCCATGCGGGTAATTTTGCTTTTAATCCTTCAACACCTCCAACTTGCTCAGAGTTTAACATGATAACTGCTAAAATAATACATCCTCCCATTGCTAAAACAAACTGCAATGCATCAGTAATGGCTACGCCTAATAAACCAGATAGGGTAGAGTATATAGCTATCAAAACCATTAAAATTGCAATATAAATGAAGGCGGTTTGGTAATCGATGTTTAAAAAGACCATTAAAATTTTAATCATTGCTGCATTTACCCATCCTATAATAATTGTGTTGAAAAATATACCTAGGTAAACTGCTTTAAATTTTCTAAAAAATTGAGCTGCTTTTCCAGAATATCTTAGCTCAATAAATTCTAATTCAGTTAAAACATTAGCTTTTCGCCACATTTTTGCAAAAAAGAAAGTAGTAAGCATACCTCCAATGAGCATGTTCCACCAAAGCCAGTTGCCAGATATACCATTCTTTTTAATTACTTCAGCAACCCAAAGAGGGGTGTCGGCCGCAAATGTGGTTGCCACCATAGATATTCCGGCAATGTACCAGGGTAAATTTCTGCCGGCTAAAAAAAAGTCGGTTAATGAACCGCTTGCTTTATTTTTAAATTTAAGACCTATATATAAAGTAATGCCTAAAAATACAGCAACAATTATCCAGTCAATTAATTCTAAAACCATAGCTCGAAAATAATAAAGTTTGAAGTTTAAATATTAATTGTCGAATTTCGTTATTAACATTCTATGGAGCATAAAATTGACATACAACAAATTCAGCGTTATGCTAAACTCGATTTAATAGCCAAGCAAATTGTAGAAGGTTTTATTACGGGGCTTCACAAGAGCCCTTTTCATGGTTTCTCTGTTGAATTTGCTGAGCATAGATTGTATAATACAGGTGAAAGCACAAAGCATGTTGACTGGAAATTGTACGGTAGAACTGAAAAGCTTTTTGTTAAAAGGTATGAGGAAGAGACAAACTTACGTTGTCAGATAATTATTGATAGTTCTTCATCAATGTATTTTCCTGAAATAGATTATAACAATTCTGACAGTTTTAATAAGATTAAATTTTCTGTTTATGCTGCTGCTGCAATAATGAATTTGTTAAAGAGACAGCGTGATGCTTCAGGATTAAGCGTATTCTCTGAAGGGTTAGATGTTCATACTCCTGCAAAATCAAGTATGGTGCATCATAAACACTTGACTTTTGAGCTGGAAAAATTATTAAATGAACCAAAGCCTAATAGTAAAACATCTGCTATTAAAGCGTTACACACAATT
>CBDUPT010000199.1:0-5536 GCA_965369165.1 uncultured Flavobacteriales bacterium
CTCCAATCACTTTAATTATTGATGCCTGATCTTTTGGTAAATCGAATTTCATAACATGGGTTTTATACTATTGTTTTTAGTTGTTGGTGTATAGTTGTTAGACTATCAACCTAAACATTTTATTTATTTTAAAATGGTTGTTCTAAACACTAACAACCAAACACTATTTACTTATTTCTCTTCATCTTCAAAAAAGTTCTTTCCAACATTCACAATCTTCTCAAAAAATCCACCTTTATCCTTTTTTGAATGACCTACAACATCTCCAGTATTACTGTTTGATGAAGTATGGTCTAAATTGTCAAAACCTTTAATTACTAAACCTACACCAGTAGCAAATAAAGGACTTGTAATTTCTTCTGTATTTCCAGAAGCTAAATGCTCGTTAGGATAACCTATTCTCACATCCATTCCTGTAACATATTCTATTAATTGAGAAATATGTTTTAATTGCGAACCACCTCCTGTTACAACAATCCCACAAATCAACTTATTCTCATACCCTGAGTTTTTGATTTCGTAATGGATGTGTTCAATAATTTCTTCCATTCTAGCTTGAATAATTTGAGCTAGCGTTTTTAAAGAAATTTCTTTTGGAGCCCTTCCTCTTAACCCAGGTATTGAAACAATCTCGTTCTCTTGACTTTCACTCGCTAATGCCGAACCAAACTTTACTTTTAATTGTTCTGCTTGGTTTTTAATAATTCCACAACCTTCTTTTATGTCTTCTGTAATTGAGTTACCTCCAAAAGGAATTACAGCTGTATGTCTAATTATTCCATCTTGAAAAATAGCAATATCTGTTGTTCCTCCACCTATATCTACTAACACAACTCCAGCTTCTTTTTCTTCATCACTTAATACTGCTTCTGAAGAAGCTAATGGTTCAAGAATCAAATCATCTACCTCTATTCCTGCTTTGTGAACACACTTGTAGATGTTTTTTGCAGCTGCAATTTGACCTGTAATAATATGGAAGTTTGCTTCTAAACGAACCCCAGCCATACCTATCGGATCTTTTATTCCTTGCTCATTATCAATGATATATTCTTGTGGTAATACATGGATAATTTCTTCTCCAGGTAACATTACCAACTTATACATATCGTCAATTAAGGCATTGATATCGTGCTGACCAATCTCGTCATCAACATTATGTCTCACCTTAATCCCTCTATGTTGTAAACTTTTAATATGCTGACCAGCAATACCAACATTTACAACTTTAATATCAACTCCTGATTTATTTTCTGCTTCTTGAACAGCAGTTTTTATAGATTGAACCGTTTTATCAATATTAGAAACCACACCTCTTGAAACTCCGATAGATTCGGATTTTCCCATACCCAACACTTCTAACTTACCATGCTCGTTTTTACGACCAACAATAGCCACAATTTTAGTTGTACCTATATCTAATCCTACTACTATGTCTGATGCTTTGGCTTCCATTTTAATTATACATTTTCGTACAAACTACTTGGTTTTTATACTTTAAATTAATTTCAGAATATTCATTCCAACCTGTTTTACTCAACCCCTTCTTATAAAAAATCATGAGTTTTTCAAACTTGCTTTCTAAATTCTCTATCCCTCCAAATACAATTTTATGATTTCCTACCTTTGGTACGAGCTCCATATCATATACTTTATTAACATGGATTTGTTCAATTTGAGCCTTCCAAAACTCAGATTCATCGATATACTTCGCCATTTGATAAATATCATCAAGCATTGTTTTTGCTTTTAAGCTATCTTCTAAACTGTTAAAATTAAACTGGTATCGTTTATTAAATGGCTCATTTATTTCTCCACTAACCACCAATAACCTTGATGTGTATTTGTTTGTCCAAAGCATTAGATTTCCATGCTCATCAATGTAATAACTATCATTTTTTGAAAACACTCTAACTATTGGTCTGCGCTGTTTCACATCAATTTTTAAATTTCCATCTATTGTTTTATACACTTGAACATCTTTAATTGAAGAGTTAGAACTTAATTTTTCTTCAAGAGTCAATACATCAAATTTATTTAGCTTTAACTTCCCTGTATCCTCTACACCAAGAATTTGAGATAAAATATCTTCTTCATTTACAAATCTATTCTCAGTTTCATAATCTATTTTAACAATAGGTTTAGTGAACGTTTGTTCCTCTCGGGCTTTATTTACAAAACCTAATAACACTATTATTCCTGCAATAGAAATAACCCAAAGTGATATTTGTAAAACCTTATTCATTTGTACCTCCTAAGATTTTAGCAATAGGTTTTACAAAAACATCAATATCTCCTGCTCCAAGCGTTAACAAAACTTCAGTTTGTTTTTCTGAAATAACCGCCAATAAGTTTTCTTTAGTTACTAGGCTTTTTTCAGCTATACCTATCTTATCCAACAACATTTGAGAAGTTACCCCTTCAATTGGCAACTCTCGAGCTGGGTAAATATCCATCAATAATAACTCATCTAACAATGATAAACTTGAAGCAAAGCCATCTGCAAAATCTCTTGTTCTTGTATATAAATGAGGTTGAAAAATACCTATTACTTTTTTGTTGGGATAAAGCTCTTTAACTGACTTTATACAAACCTCTAATTCGGATGGGTGATGCGCATAGTCATCAATATAAACTAAATCAGGTGTTTTAATATGATATTCAAAACGTCTTTTTACTCCTTTATAACTCGCTAAGGCATCTTTTATCTGAGATTTGTCAATCCCTAATTGTTCTGCAATAGCAAAAGCACCAATAGCATTTTCAACATTATGTATCCCAGGCAATCCTATTTCTACATTTGATGTTGTAGCTGAACCACTTTCAATATCTGCATAAAAAGCCCCATTTTCTATTCTTAAATCGGAAGCAAAAGTATCCGATTTTTCCTTTAATCCATAGGTAGAAATATTTACTCCTTCTACAGATTTAAATTCCTCTACATATTGATTTTTAGTAATTAAACTACCTCCGCGTTTTATTTTATTTACAAAAGCTTTATAAGCTTCTTGCATTTCATTTCCATCTCCATAAATATCTAAATGATCAGCATCTAACGATGTAATTAAAGCAATATCTGGTGATAATGTTAGAAATGACCTATCATACTCATCTGCCTCTACAACTAAATATTCTGCATCTTTACTTAACAATAAGTTACTGTTGAAATTTAAACTTATACCTCCTAAAAACGCGATACAATTACCTAAACATTCATTTATTATGTGAGCAACTATTGATGAAGTAGTAGTTTTACCATGAGTGCCAGCAATAGCTATTGTAAAATAATTTTGACTAATCAACCCTAAAACTTGTGAGCGTTTTAATAGCTCAAAGTCATTGTTTTGAAGAAACTGTAACTCCTTATTATCTTTTGGAATTGCTGGAGTATAGCAGATTAGGTGTTGACCCACCCCTACCCCCTCCGAGGAGGGGAATAATTCCTTTAACAATTCTATATCTTCATCATAATGAATTTTTATTCCTTCTTGCTCTAACTGCTCTGTTAACTCAGTTTTAGTTTTATCATAACCATAAACCTTACAACCTTGTGCTAAAAAATAACGTGCTAAGGCACTCATTCCAATCCCACCAACACCTAAGAAATAAACCGTATCTAAGTTACTTATATTCATTTTATAACACTTATTAAATAATATAAAGCAACCAAACATAAACCAAACACTAACATAATTGATGCTCCAGGCCAATGCATTATTTTAAATAACGCCCCCACAAAAATTACAACGGCTCCAATTCCTACCATATTTTGCCACAAAGATTTAGTTTTTGATCCATAATAATCTTTATACCCCCCTAAAGCCAACCAACCTATTACAGCTATTAATGCTACAATATTCAATACATCTTTAAAAGGTAAATGAAGAATTACAAAAATACCCCTAATAGAAAATGATACTACCAAAAGAAGCTTAGCATAATCAAGCCATTTTTTGTTAGTTTTATTTAAAAAGCGAAAAATATAAAGAATAGAAATCGAACTAAAAGCAACTGTAATAATAATATTCCCATAAGGCCAATGCATTATTTTAAACAATATTCCGATTATCAATACTGCAATTGAAATTCTTATTGGTGATGTTAATATTTTAACTTCTTTGTTTGTCATTTATACTTAAACACTTTACACACCCCTACCCCCTCTCAAGAGGGGAATCCATTATTTCTGAGCTAATTTTAAAACCTCATCTGCAATAATACTTGCAGAATCGGTAAAAGCTAATTTTGCTACATTCTTTGACATCTGCTCTTGCTCTTGCTCATTTTTCACTAAAGCAATTAATGTATCTACCAAAGTATCTTTTGCTTCTGAATCCTTAACTAATTTTGCTGCATTGTTATTTACTAATGCCATTGCATTTTTAGTTTGATGATCTTCTGCTGCACTTGGCAAAGGAACAAATATGGTTGGTTTTGCTGCAATACTTAATTCTGAAACCGACATAGCTCCAGCTCTAGAAACCACAACATCTGCCACAGCATAAGCATAATCCATTTTAGTAATAAAAGGCATTGTTTTTATGCCTTTATCAGCATAAGGCTCTACGGCTTTTGCAGCTTCATCGACATACAACTTACCAGTTTGCCAAACCAACTGAATGTTATTCTCGGCTATTTTAGCTATCCCTCCATCAATACTATGATTTATTGTTCTTGCCCCCAAACTTCCTCCAACAACTAAAACTGTTTTTTTGTTTTCATCTAATCCAAAATGTTCTATTCCTCTAATACGTTTAGCTTCTAAATTTTTAATGTCTTGACGAACAGGATTTCCTGTCAATAAAATTTTCTCTTTAGGGAAAAACTCATCCATCCCAGCATAAGCCACACAAATTTTTTGAACCTTTTTAGCCAATAATTTATTGGTAATTCCTGGATAAGAATTTTGCTCTTGTATTAATGCCGGCACACCTTTTTTAGTAGCTGCTTTTAATAAAGGCCCACTTGCATAACCTCCAACACCTACAACTGCATCAGGCTTAAAATCTTTAATTATTTTTTTTGCTTTTGATAAACTCGCTAATAGTTTAAAAGGAAACTTTAGGTTTTGTAATGTCAAACGTCTTTGCAAGCCCATAATTGGCAAACCAATTATTTCATAACCAGCTGCAGGGACTTTTTCCATTTCCATTTTACCTAAAGCACCAACAAACAAAATTTTTGCATCTGGATGTTTTAGTTTAATAGCATTGGCAATAGCTATTGCTGGAAAGATATGCCCTCCAGTTCCTCCTCCACTTACTATAATTCTAGGTTGCGACATTTACATTTTTATTTGATGGTTCTGATTTTCTACTAACACTTAAAATAATTCCTATAGCCAAACAAGTAAACCAAATGGATGTACCTCCCATACTAACTAATGGTAATGGCTGACCCGTTACTGGAAACAAATTAACCGCAACTGCCATATTTATCATTGCTTGGAATACCAAGCTAAAAGAGAGCCCAATTGCGAGAAATGTTCCAAAAGTTTTCTCGGCTCGTTGAGCAATTTTTACTCCTCGATAAAAAAGAA
>CBDUPT010000200.1:0-5534 GCA_965369165.1 uncultured Flavobacteriales bacterium
ATTGGTATTGGTATTGATGTGTTAGAACCTATGGGGAATATGATTATTGATATAGGTGGAGGAACTTCTGAAATTGCAGTAATTGCATTAGGAGGTATAGTTTGTGATAAATCTATACGTGTGGCTGGAGATGACTTTACTAATGATATTGTGGAGTATATGAGAAGACAACATAATCTTTTAATTGGTGAGCGTTCTGCTGAACAAATTAAAATTGAAGTTGGTTCTGCTTTAACTGAGTTAGAAACTAAACCAGAAGATTATGCAGTTCAAGGAAGAGATTTGATGACTGGTACACCAAAAGAAATTGTAGTATCGTATTCAGAAATAGCACATGCTTTAGATAAATCCATTGCAAAAATTGAAGATGCCGTATTAAGCGCATTGGAAATGACGCCTCCAGAATTATCTGCGGATATTTATAAAACAGGCTTGTATTTAGCTGGTGGGGGTTCAATGTTGAGAGGTTTAGATAAGCGTATTTCAATGAAAACAAAATTGCCAGTTCACATTGCTGAAGATCCATTGAGATGTGTAGCAAGAGGTACGGGGATTGCATTGAAGAACACAACTAAGTATCCATTCTTAATTAAAAACTAAAAAAGTAATTGTTTGAATAATGAGGAATTTAATACGGTTTTTATCTAAAAATTCGGTTGTATTTATTTTCCTATTTCTTGAACTTATTGCTTTTTTATTGTTAGTTAACAATAACAACTATCAAAGTTCCAAATTTTTTAATTCATCTAATTTTTTAATTGGAAACCTTTACTCTACGGTTGAGAATGTGAATGATTATTTTAATTTAAAAAGTGTAAATGCAGAATTAGCCGAACAGAATGCAAGGCTTCAAAACCAAAGCATTACATCTTTCACTAAAGTTTTTGGAACAACTGTAGAAATTAGAGATACATCTTATTATCAAAAATATCTCTATACATCTGCAAAGGTGGTAAATAACTCAACTAATAAAAGAAGTAACTATATTACGTTAGATAAAGGTGCAATTAATGGAATTGAAGCCGGAATGGGTGTGATTTCGGGAAAAGGAGTAATAGGGACAGTTAAAAATGTTTCTGATAATTTTTGTTCGGTAATGTCTGTATTACATGAAAAAAATGCTGTAAGTGCTAAAATTAAGAATTCAGGATATTTTGGTCCTTTAGTTTGGGAATTAGGTAATTATCGGGAAGCAGAATTAAATGACATTCCTAATCATGTTCAATTACATGTGGGAGATACTGTGATAACAAGCGGATATTCTTTGGTGTATCCTGAAGGAATTTTGATAGGAAGAATAAAGAAATTTGATTTGCCAGAAGGAAACAATTTCTATAACATAACAGTAGAATTTACTGTAGACTATAAAAAATTGTCACATGTGTATATAGTAAAACATAAACAGAAAGAAGAACAACAAAAATTAGAAGAATTAACTGAGCAAGAACAAGAATGATAGTTGAAGTGTTAAAATATACAGTGAGCTTTATTTTGCTAGTCCTTTTTCAGGGGTTAATACTAAATAACATTGAGTTTGGAGGTTATGTTAATCCTTATCTATATGTGGTTTTTATTTTGATGCTACCGCTTGAAACACCAAGTTGGTTGGTTTTAGTGCTTGGTTTTGTTTTAGGTTTATGTGTAGATATGTTTACAAGTACAATAGGGATGCATATTTCTGCTACCGTATTTCTGGCGTTTGCTAGAGTTTACTTGTTAAAAATGATACAGCCAAGAGGAGGCTATGATTTTGGACTAAAACCAAATGTTCAGATGATGGGCTTGGCTTGGTATTTATTGTATGCGGGTATTTTAGTTTTACTACATCATCTGTTTTTATTTTATGTTGAATCGTTTAAAATAACCCAGTTTTTCTCTACCATGGGAAGAGCACTTTCTAGCACTTTTTTTACATTAGTATTGGTATTTATTTTTCAGTTGTTTAGTTATAAATCAACCACTAAATCATGAATAATTTATCCAACAGAAAGTTTATTGTTGGGCTAATATTTTTAGCTGTTGGGGTAATTTTTATTGCACGATTATTTAACGTACAAGTGTTAAATGATGAATATAAAGCAAATTCTGAACAAAATGTTTTAAGAGAAATTATTGAATACCCAGCTAGGGGGTTAGTTTATGATAGGAATGGGGAGTTGTTGGTTTATAATGAGGCAGCTTATGATTTAATGGTAATTCCTAAGCAAGTTAAGAAAATAGATACGCTTGCTTTTTGTGAGCTATTAGAAATAGACACAACTGATTACCGAGAAAAGTTTACTAAGGCCCGAGATTACTCCTCTTATAAACCATCTTCTTTTGTAAAAGAACTATCTTCAATATCTTACGCTAATATTCAAGAACAATTATTTAAATACCCTGGTTTTTTTGTTCAAAGACGTACATTAAGAAAGTATCCAAGAAATAGTGCAGCACATATTTTAGGTTATATTGGGGAGGTAAACCAATCAACAATAGATGATAAACCATATTATAAATCAGGAGATTATATTGGTAAAAGTGGGTTGGAATATTCTTATGAAAATTTGTTGCGTGGGCAACGAGGAGTTAAAAGAGTTCAAGTAGATGTGCATAATCGTGAAAAAGGAAGTTATAAAGATGGAGCAACTGATACAATGGCAGTTACTGGAACAACTATAAAAACAACCTTAGATATAGTTTTGCAAGAGTATGGTGAGCTGTTGATGCAAAATAAAAAGGGGAGTATTGTTGCAATAGAACCCAAAACAGGAGAAATTTTGTCTTTAGTTTCTGCACCAAATTATAACCCAAATATGTTGGTGGGTAGGGCTGTAAAAAAAAATTACCCTATTTTAAGCCAAGATAGTTTAAACCCATTATTTAATAGGGCTTTAATGGCACAATATCCACCAGGTTCAATTTTTAAAACAGTTCAAGCATTAATCGGGATGCAACAAGGTGTGATAACTGAAAATTCTGGGTTTTCATGTATTAAAAGTTATGTAAACTGTCATAACCACCCATCTGCCGGGAATGTTGCTGCGTCTGTAAAAATGTCTTGTAATCCATATTATTATAGTGTTTTTAAACGTATTTTAATGCAAGGACGTTCAAAAAGTATTTTTAAAGATAGTGAGTTAGGTTTAGGAGAATGGGTGAAACAAGTTAAGAAGTTTGGGTTTGGACAACGTTTAGCTACTGATTTGCCAGCAATTAAAAGAGGAAATGTGCCTGATATTGATTTTTATAATAGATGGTATGGTGAAGGAAGGTGGGCATTTAGTACTATTTATTCGTTGAGTATTGGACAGGGAGAGATTGAGGTTATTCCATTACAAATGGCAAATTTAGCTACTATTATTGCTAATAGAGGTTATTATTATGTGCCGCATTTAATTAAAGAAATTGATAAAACAGATACCATTCCTGCCATCTTTAAAAAGAAGAATAATGTAGGTATTGATGAAAAATATTTCGATCCAATAATTGAAGGAATGTATGGAGTGGTTTATGAGCCGGGGGGTACGGCTCGAAGAGCAAGAATACATGACAGTATAGTAGTTTGTGGTAAAACCGGAACTGCACAAAACCCACATGGAGAAGATCATTCTGTTTTTATTGCTTTTGCTCCAAAAGATAACCCACAAATTGCCATTGCAGTATATGTAGAGAACGCTGGTTTTGGGGGTACTTGGGCAGCACCAATTGCTAGTTTGATGATTGAAAAATATATGACAGATACTATCTCTACTAGAAATTTAAGAAAAGAAAAAAGAATTCTAGAAGCTAATTTAATGAATGTTATTCCAAAAAAATGAGACGCTACGGAAACATATTCGCAAACGTAGATTGGGCAACCATTCTAATTTATTTGGCACTTGTTTTTATCGGGTGGATAAATATTTACGCGGCTGTTTATAGTGAGGAACACCATAGTATTTTTGATATTTCTCAACGATATGGGAAACAGTTAATGTGGATTGGTTTTGCTTTTATTTTAGCTCTTGTTATTTTAATGCTTGAAGGACAATTTTTCACCTCTTTTGCGTATCCTATTTATGGAATAATTATGTTTTCTTTGGTAGCTGTTCTCTTGCTCGGGGTTAAAGTAAATGGAGCCACATCTTGGTTTCAGATTGGTAGTATAAAAATACAGCCTTCAGAGTTTGCTAAGTTTGCTACGGTTTTAGCACTCTCTAAATACCTTTCAGGGCTTAGTATTAGAATGCAAGATTTTAAAACTAAAGTAACAGCAATAGCAATTATAGTGTTGCCTGCATTTTTAATTTTATTACAAAATGATACTGGTTCAACGTTGGTTTATGCAGCATTTATTTTGGTGCTATACCGAGAGGGATTGTCAGGCAATATTTTACTTTTTGGAATATTGGCAATCATTGTTTTTGTATTAACCTTGTTATTCGGACCAATTAATATTATTGTTATAGCTGCTTACGCCTACATTATAATTTACACTTTATTAAAATTTAATGTGAAAGTAACATTGGTAGCGTTGATGCTATTTTCAGGATTAGTATTTGTCTTTTTTAATTATGAGTTTTCACAAAATTTGGTTTACTATGGAATAGCAATGTTGTTGTTCTTTTTAGTTGCATTTTTAGCAACCAGAAAAGAAATGAAAGGAAAGCGTGCACATTATCTTGGGGTAGGAATATTTGTAGTGGCTTGTTTATATATTTATAGTATAGATTTTACCTTTAATAAAGTATTAAAAGACCATCAAAGAACAAGGATTACAGTATTGTTGGGAGAGGAAGATAAAATGATTGAACAAATAGAAAACTTGAAAGCTCAACGAGATGCAGAAGGTGTTAGTGCAGAAAAAAAACAAGAAATAAGAGATAATATAGGAGCTATTCGCTATAGTCTGCGTGAGCTAAGACAAGGTAATGGTTGGAACATTAAGCAATCATTAATAGCTATTGGCTCGGGAGGTTTTACTGGAAAAGGTTTTTTGGATGGGACTCAAACTAAGTTTGATTTTGTTCCTGAGCAAAGTACTGATTTTATATTTTGTACCATTGGTGAAGAATGGGGTTTTATGGGAACTTTTATATTAGTAGGCTTGTATATCGGACTATTTTTAAGATTAATATTTTTAGCAGAAAGACAGCGTTCTATTTTTAGTAGAATTTACGGTTACTCGGTAGCCGCTATATTATTTTTTCACTTTCTAATTAATATTGGTATGACTATCGGACTTGCTCCAGTAATAGGTATTCCTTTACCTTTTATAAGTTACGGTGGTTCTTCCTTATGGTCGTTTACCATATTACTTTTTATCTTTATAAAGCTAGATTCAGAAAGACTAAACGTATTGAGGTAAAATTAGTTTATGGTTGTTGGTTTATGATGTTTGGACTAATTCATAATCCAACATTAATCATTCAAAATTGTTTTAGACAATCCCTTCCTTTAACAAATCGTGTAAATGAATCACACCTAAATAGGTATCGTTTTCAGCAACTATTAGTTGAGTAATGTTGTTGTTTTGCATTTGTTCTAAAGCACCAACGGCTAATACTGATGGA
>CBDUPT010000201.1:0-5498 GCA_965369165.1 uncultured Flavobacteriales bacterium
ATAGGTCAAATAATCTATAAATTGTAGTTATTTTTGAGATAAATTAAAAAGACACTAAAAATATGGGCTTAAACATGAAAGGAAGAGGCAGTCAGATAAAGGTGAAAAATCGCTTTTTGAAAAATGAATACGCCATTGAACACATTGAAGGAATTGATGTAGAGTTTTTAGAAAACACCAAAACTCAATACATAAAAGAACATCCTAAAAAGATAGTTAATAAAGTTTATAGTCCAACCGTGCCTTTTGTTTACTCTATGAATCCTTATCAAGGCTGTGAGCACGGATGTATTTATTGCTATGCTCGTGAAAGCCATCAATATTGGGGGTATGGTGCTGGATTAGATTTTGAACGAAAAATCATTTACAAACCAGAAGCTCCTAAATTATTAGAAAGACAATTTAACAACAAAAATTGGGTGGTTAGCCCTATTATGCTATCTGGAAACACAGATTGCTACCAACCTATTGAACGAAAATTACAAATTACCAGAGAACTATTAAAAGTCTGCTTAAAATACAAACACCCTGTAAGCATTCTTACCAAAAATGCTTTAATACAAAGAGATGTGGATATATTAACTGAGTTAGCAAAACTAAATTTAGTTCATGCTTCATTAAGCATTACTTCTTTTGACAATAAATTGAGAAGTGTTTTAGAGCCAAGAACTGCTTCTGTAGAGAAAAAACTAGAAACTTTAGAATTATTTACTGCCAACAACATCCCAACGGGAGTTATGGTAGCTCCAATTATACCAGGGTTAAATAGTCATGAAATACCAACTATAGTAAAAAAAGTAGCTGAGCTAGGAGCGTTATCCGTTGGCTATACCACTGTTCGGTTAAATGGTGAAATAGCCGAAATATTTGAAGATTGGATTAAAACCACTTTTCCTGATAGAGCCAACAAAGTGTTAAATCAGATTAAAGAAATTAATGGTGGGAATCTTTATAGTAAAGGTAAAAACAGAATGAAACTACACGGTGAGACCGCTGTAATGATTAAAAGCATGTTTAAAATTGCTCGTCAAAAATATTTAAAAGACAGAAGCTTTCCTGAATACGATTTAACTGCTTTTTGTAGACCAAATCAGCAAATGAAGTTGTTTTAAGTTTTCAAAAATGTAACTTTGACTCTTTCAAAATTTAATGAGCAAAGAAACTATATTCATAGATGTAATATTGCCACTTTCGTTACCGAATTTGTTTACTTATCGTTTGCCAGAAGCATTGAACGATGATATTCAAATTGGTCAGCGAGCAGTTGTTCCTTTTGGTAGAGGTGGCAAATTATATTCTGCTTTGGTTAAAAATATCCACCACTCTCCTCCTACCGAATACCAAGCAAAATACGTTGAATCTTTGTTGGACGAAACTCCTATTGTTAACGAATTTCAGTTAAAACATTGGGATTGGATGAAAGACTATTATATTGCCAACCCAGGTGATGTATTTAGTGCAGCTTTACCTGGTGCTTTGAAATTAGCTAGCGAAACAAAAATTGTTTTAAATACTGAATTTGAAAAAGATTTAATTAGTGAGCTAAACGACAACGAATACCTCATTTTTGAAGCCTTAGAAGTAAGAAATATTTTAAGCTTACAGGAAATTTCAGAAATACTTAATATTAAAAATGTACACAGAGTTGTTAAATCCTTAATTGAAAAGCGAGCTATAGTTGTTGAGGAAGATTTAAAACGTAAATACAAACCTAAGTTGGTTCAGTTTGTTCGGTTAACCGAATATGCTGACAACGAAGAAAACCTTAAACTAATTTTTGACGAAATACAACGAGCTGGAAAACAATTAGAAACCCTAATGTCTTTCATTAATCTTTCTAACAGATATGGTGAACGAAAAGAAGTTAAAAAATTAGAACTACAAAAATCTACAGGAGTTAGTGCTTCAATTATTAATCAGTTAATTAAGAAAAATGTTTTTGAGGTTTACGATATTGCTGTTGACAGAATTGGAGCGTATAGCAATGAATTGATTGGCGACAAAACATTAAATGATGCTCAAACTGAAGCACTACATTCTATAAAAGAAAAGTTTGAAGAAAAAGATGTGGTGCTGCTACACGGTGTAACTGGTTCTGGTAAAACTGAGATATACATCAAACTAATTCAAGAAACTATTGCTAAAGGGGAACAAGTTTTATACTTATTACCAGAGATAGCTTTAACCACTCAATTAATAGTGCGTTTGCAAAAAGTATTTGGAGATACCATTGGTGTTTATCATTCTAAATTTAACGAAAACGAACGCGTAGAAATTTGGAACAATGTATTGGATTTTCAACATACTAAAACATCTAAATTTCAAATAGTAATGGGAGCCCGTTCTGCGTTGTTTTTACCATTTAGCAACTTAGGGCTAGTAATTATTGATGAAGAGCATGAAAATAGCTTTAAACAATTTCAACCAGCACCAAGATACAATGCTAGAGATGCTGCTATTGTTTTAGCTAACATCCATAAAGCAAAAACACTAATGGGAACTGCAACACCTGCTTTGGAGACTTACTATAACGCTCAACAAGGTAAATATGGATTGGTAGAATTAAGCAAAAGACATGGTGGAGTTCAGTTACCTGAGATTTTGTGTGCAGACATTAAAGAAGCTACTCGCAAAAAAAGAATGAAATCTCATTTCTCTCCCTTGTTGATGACAGAAATGGAAGAAGCTTTTAAAAACAAAGAGCAAATTATTCTGTTTCAAAACAGAAGAGGTTATGCTCCTTTTTTGTTGTGTGAAGAATGTGGGCACGTTCCTGAATGTAACAACTGTGATGTTTCTTTAACTTACCACAAATACAGTAACCAACTGCGTTGCCATTACTGCGGACAAAACAAACAAATGCCCAACTCTTGTGGTGCTTGTGGAAGTACAAGAGTTACCTTAAAAGGCTTTGGAACAGAACAAATTGAAGAAGAATTGGCTATTTATTTTCCTGATATAAAAATTGCGAGAATGGATGCTGATACCACTAGAAGCAAGAACGCTTACCACCAATTGATTACCGACTTTGAAGAACGGAACATTGATGTTTTGGTAGGAACACAAATGGTAACAAAAGGGTTAGATTTTGACAATGTAGCATTAGTAGGTATTTTAAATGCTGACACCATGCTTAATTTTCCTGATTTTAGAGCTTTTGAGCGAGCATACCAAATGATGAGTCAAGTAAGTGGACGTGCAGGAAGAAAAGCTAAAAGAGGAAAAGTAATTATACAAACTTATGATCCTTATCACAGAGTAATACGGCAAGTAATAGATACTGATTACAAAGCAATGTATAAAAGTGAGTTGGTAGAAAGAAAACAGTACAACTATCCTCCTTTTTACCGTTTAATCCACTTTACGCTAAAGCACAGAGATAGAGATATGCTAAATGCTGGAGCAGATGAATTTACCAATATGCTTAAAGAAAAATTTGGTGTAAGAGTTTTAGGCCCTGAGTTCCCTGTTATTAGCCGAATAAAAAACCAATATCACAAAAATGTATTGATAAAAGTTGAACGTGAAGCCTCTATCAAATCTGTAAGAAAAATTATAACTACCATCAAAAACAACTTTGAAACTTTTAGCAGCTACAAAGCAGTTAAAATTACCATTGATGTTGATCCGATGTAAAGCAAAATGAAACAACTACTATTATCTATACTACTATTTTTGGGAGTAAGTACCTATGCCCAATCTGATAGTATAATTTTCGAATTAAATACAGATAGTGCTCTTACCAATATTGATTTTTCATGTTCTAAAATAATAGATGCAAGAAACAATAAGGAGAATATAGGAGTTATAAAAAATGGCAAAAAACCGGTTTATTTTAAAGGTGGTTTTACCACTCATTTAA
Source organism: uncultured Flavobacteriales bacterium (assembly GCA_965369165.1). Taxonomy (GTDB): domain Bacteria; phylum Bacteroidota; class Bacteroidia; order Flavobacteriales_E; family Vicingaceae. Next base: position 3,863 of record CBDUPT010000201.1, read on the forward strand.
AAGAAACTATTGACAAATTATTACCTGCAAATAAAAATAAAACAGAGTTAGTTTTAATTATTCGAGATTTTACCATTATGGAAGACATTGGCACTCAAAATCAATATGGATATTGTTACATAGAAATAGAATTTGCTAAGTATTTAGATACCGTGCTATATACTTTAGGAGTTTTTAATGCAAATATCGCAGAGAATAGTACGAAAGTAAAATACAATCATGATAAAAGAATTTTAAAAACACTAGAAAAATGTATCAAAAAATTTAATGCCTCAAATTCAACAAACAATATAGGAGATATTATCAAAAAAATTCCTAACGACACAATATTAGATTATAAGAATTGTCCAAAAAAAGGGGCGTATATGAGTTACAATCAGATGATTAGAAATACACCTTTAGATAGCGTAAATTTTGAAATTGAAAAAACTAATAAATCAAAATACGAAGTCTATTCCATAAATACTAAAAACCCAATAAATCAAAAACAAATTCAATTTATTTCAGATGGGGATAATATCTATATGCAATACAACCTAAATCAATTCTTAAAATCTAAAACTTATGGAAAATATATTTTTTTTGAAGGAAGAATACCTACAACCTATAATACTTCAGTAGACAACACTACTGCCTTTATAGTATCTTTTAGCTTTGGAGTTGTAGGTGGCATTATCTTTTTACCTAGTTCTGCCACATCAACTAACAACCAACACAAAGGTGTAGTAATAGAAACAGAGACAGGAAACTTAAAAATGGTAACCGATATGTTTCTTTATAGAATTACAAAGCCCTATCCTTTAATGCTAAAAGAATATAGAAAATCTAAACGAAAACCCTCTGACCAAGCAAAAATTATCATTGAACTGAATAAGCAATTTTAGATTCTTAAAAGTAATAATAACCTATATTTTCTTTGATTGGCGTTTAAATATGTAATTTTATTTTTTAGCTATTTCATGCAACAACAACCTATTATTTGTCCATTTTGCCAAAACCCACTTTTAGCTATTAGTGATAAAAGTTTTGCTTGCGAGCTCAACCATACCTTTGATATTGCCAAAGAAGGTTACATTAATTTATTACCAGTAAATCAAAAAAAATCAAAATCTCCCGGAGATAATGAAATGATGATTGCTGCCAGAAGAAACTTTTTAGAATTAGGCTTTTACGACCCATTAATTGAGCGTTTAAAAACAATTATTCAAACTGATTTAACTTTTAAAGCAAATCATTTTATTGCTTTTGATGCTGGCTGTGGCGAAGGTTATTATTCTGAAAAAGTAATGAACCATATTCCAAACTTTACTAGCCAAATTTTAGGGACAGATATCTCTAAATATGCAGTAAAAAATGCCGCTAAAAAGTATAAAAAGAACTTTTATTTTGTGAGTTCTGTTTTCAACTTACCTATAGCTAGTGAAAGTACAGACCTTATTCTCTCTGTTTTCTCTCCACTTAGTCCAGAAGAGTTTAGAAGAATTCTTAAAAAGGAAGGATATGTTGTTGTGGTTAGTCCAGGAGTAAATCATTTAAAAGAGTTAGCAGAGTTAATTTACGACACGTTTAAACCGCACCAAAATAATGTGTCAGAAAAAATGACCCCCACTTTTAAACATCTCAACACTATAAATAC
>CBDUPT010000202.1:0-5491 GCA_965369165.1 uncultured Flavobacteriales bacterium
AAAGGTCAAAAATAACATTTTTAAAACGATAAATCTCATAAAAATTGTTAACTAACTTTTAAACGATTTGTTTGAGTTTATAAGCGTAAAAAGAATAAATTGTTTCATATTTAACATTATTTTATGTTTTCAACAATTGTATTTTAACTAATATTGCATCTTAAAATTTATTAAAAATGTTTGTTTTAAAATTTGGAGGAACATCTGTAGGGTCAGCAAATCGAATCAAAAATGTTGCTAACCTTAAAAATATCATAGTACTTTCTGCTATGGCAGGAACTACTAATAGTTTAGTAGAAATTGCAGGGTACCTTTATAAAAAGAACCATGATAGTGCTAATGAAGCTATCATCACATTAGAGCAAAATTATTACAATGTAATTGAGGAGCTTTTTAATACTGAAGAATATAAAGCAAAAGGTAATGAATTAATTAAATCACATTTCAACTATATTAAGTCTTTTACTCAAGACATGTTTACTTTGTTTGAAGAAAAAGCAATTTTAGCTCAAGGAGAATTACTTTCTACAGCTTTAATGCACTATTACTTAAATGAACAAAACATTGAATCTGTATTAGTTCCTGCATTAAATTTTATGAGAACTGATAAAGATGGTGAACCTGATTTATTTTACATTCAAGAAAACATTAAAAGAGAAGTAGCTAACCATCCTAAAAATAAATTATTTATTACTCAAGGTTTTATTTGCCGAAACAGTTTTGGAGAAATTGACAACCTTAAAAGAGGTGGAAGTGATTATACGGCATCTTTAATTGGTTCTGGAATTAGAGCTAATGAAATACAAATTTGGACAGACATTGATGGGATGCACAACAACGACCCAAGATATGTTGACAACACAAAACCTCTGGCTTCTTTATCTTTTGATGAAGCTGCCGAGCTAGCTTATTTTGGAGCTAAAATTTTACATCCTGCAAGCATTCAACCTGCTAAAGTTGCTAATATTCCTGTACGATTAAAAAACACCATGCAACCAACAGCTGAAGGAACTTTAGTGAGTGCTAAATCTAGCGGAAAAGGAATTAAAGCTATTGCTGCAAAAGACAACATTACCGCAATTAAAATTAAAAGTGGACGCATGCTTTTAGCTCATGGTTTTATGCGAAAAGTGTTCGAAATTTTTGAAACTTATCAAACTTCTATTGATATGATTACCACATCTGAAGTAGCTGTTTCTGTAACAATTGATGACACTAAGTATTTAAATGACATTGTAGATGAACTAAAAAAATACGGAACTGTAGAGGTTGATTCGGATTTATCAATAATTTGTGTGGTAGGAGATTTTATTGCTGAAAGTAAAGGCTATGCTTTAAAAATATTTAGTGCTTTAAAAGATGTTTCTATTAGAATGATTTCTTACGGTGGAAGCAAACATAATGTATCTCTTTTAGTAAATACTTCTGACAAAAAAGAAGCTTTAATTTCATTAAATGAAAACCTTTTCGAAAATGTTTAGTCCAGCACAAATAGAGAAGTTTAACAACACTCCTACTCCTTTTTATTATTACGATTTAGAGTTGCTGGAAGATACTTTAAAAGCAGTGAATTCTGCTTCAAACCCTTATGGATACCACATACATTATGCATTAAAAGCAAATTCTAACCATGAAATTTTAAGCTTAATACAGAGTTATGGCTTAGGTGCAGATTGCGTTAGTGGAAATGAAGTTAAGCGTGCTGTTGAAACCAATTTTAGTTCAGATAAAATAGTTTTTGCTGGCGTTGGAAAAACCGATGAAGAAATCAATATAGCTTTAGACAATGATATTTTTTGTTTCAATTGTGAATCAATACCTGAGCTAGAAGTAATTAATGAATTAGCCCAACAAAAAGGAAAAATAGCTCAAATAGCATTAAGAATAAACCCTAATGTAAATGCGAATACTCACCATTATATTACAACTGGTTTAGAAGAAAACAAGTTTGGCATTAACCGTTGGGAATTTGATGCAATACTAGAAACCTTAACGAGGTTAGACCATATTAACCTAATTGGATTGCATTTTCATATTGGCTCTCAGATAACCGACCTGAGTACTTTTAAAGGCTTGTGTTTAAGGGTTAATGAAATTCAAGAATGGTTTTATGAACATAAAATTATTGTAGATCACATTAATGTTGGTGGTGGTTTAGGTATAGATTACGAAAACCCAGAAAAAAATCCTATTCCTGATTTTGAGCGATTTTTTAAAATATTTGATGACTTCTTAGTACTTCGCCCAAATCAAGAATTACATTTTGAATTAGGAAGATCTATTACTGCGCAGTGTGGTACTTTAATTAGTAAAGTATTATATGTTAAAAATGGGGTTAATACCGATTTCGCTATAATTGATGCAGGAATGACAGAGTTGTTGAGACCAGCTCTTTATCAAGCAACACATAAAATTGAAAACCTTACTAGTCAATCTGAAGAATTAAAACGCTATGATGTTGTAGGTCCAATTTGTGAATCATCTGACTGTTTTGCTAAATCATTAATGTTACCAAAAAGTAAAAGGGGCGATTTAATGGCTATTCATTCTGCTGGTGCTTATGGTGAAGTTATGGCATCTCAATATAACTTGAGAGATATGGTTAAGGCTATTTATTAACTTGACTTTCTCTAAAAAAAACGCTACCTTCGTTTAACATAACGCTATATGTCATTAAAACAACACATAGCTGAACGTTAGTGGCAATTAGAAAGAAATGAAGAAAAGAAAAATATTGTTATCCATTACTCTTCTATTTATTGGACTTGTAGTTTACCATCTTTTATTTGGTAGATTATTGGCGTTTTCACCTCTAGTTTTTGGATTTGAAAAATATGATTCTGAATATTCAACTATTTATTATCACAAAAATGATACGTTATTAGATTTAAAAAGACTTGATAGCCTTAATAAGGAAATAGAGCAATTTCATAAACTAAATTTCAATAAAACAGTAAGACTATTTATCTGTGAAACAGACAATGAATATAGACGCTATACAGGTTCTAAGTCAAGATTAGTTACAATATTTGGAAATGCTATTTTTATGTCTGGTAAAGCCAATAGTGAAAGGAAAACAAATAGTATTAACATAAATGTTTATGTAAAACACGAATTATCTCATTTGTTGATTTATCAAAATATGTCATTTTTAAAGTCAATAAATTATCCTCAATGGCATCTTGAGGGACTAGCAGTTTACAGTTCAAATCAATTCGGAGTTGATGGATATTTAACAAAAAGGGAAACATACCAAAAAATAGAAGATGGTAATTTTGTTAACCCCCAAGATTGGGGAACCGCATTTTCTTCAAAAGGTATAACTGTAACAGAATGTAAGGTTGAGAATAAATATAGATTTATCTATTCCGAATTTGGTTGTATTGTTGAAGATTTGATAAGCACTTTTGGAAAAGAGAAATATATAACTTTTTTAAAACTATCATTACAATCAGATGATTTTTACATAATATTCAAACAAACTTATAAAAAAGATTTTTTTGAATATTTGAAAGAATTTAAAACAAGAATAAAAGCCTCTAACATTGTATAAAAAAAATAGTGGAGTAAGTGCTAAAACCAAAGAAAGTAAATATAAAAAAGGTCTGTGTTTAAGCGAAAAATTAGTGATTTAAAACCACTACTTTTCATATACGAAACCGTTAAACGAAAAACCTAAAACTCCTCCAAAGCTTCGTAAACTTTCTTAACTGGGAAACCCATTACATTATGGTAAGAACCATTAATTTTTTCAATACCAATATAACCTATCCATTCTTGTATTCCATAACTCCCAGCTTTGTCGTAAGGTTGATATTTATTAATGTAAGTGTCAATTTCGTAGTTAGATAAAACTTTAAAATACACTTCGGTTACATCAAAAATTGTTTTGGTTTTAGCTGCACTCATTAAAGTTACTGCGGTTATTACTTCGTGCATTTTGCCTGATAAATCACTTAGCATATTAAACGCATCTTCTCTATCTGTTGGCTTACCAATAATTCTGTCTTCTAAACAAACAATCGTATCTGATGTAATTATAATTTCGTTGGGCTGCAATTCATCTTTAAAAGCAGCTGCTTTTAGCTCACTTAAATAAATAGCTACTTTTTCTTTTTTTAATTCGGGTGGATAGATTTCTTTTACCTCTTTTGTTTTAATTTCAAACTCAATACCCAAATCCTTTAAAAGGTTTTGCCTTCTAGGAGATTTTGATGCTAAAATGATTTTTTTAGAAGTCATTAAAATGAAGTAAAATAAAAATACAAGGCATAAACAATTCCCATTAACATAATCAACTTCATGTATTTACTCATTTTAGAAAAGTCTTGTTTTTCTTTTCCAAACTGTAATTTGTAAACAACAAATATTAATGGAAGTTGTACAGTAATTAAAAAATAAATAAACGAACCTGTATCACCCGCTGTTATTTGTATGTATTGCAAATACGCAATTAATGCTATCATTATTAAAGCAAAAAGTTGAGCCAATTTAGCTGCTTTTTTCTTACCGTAAACTACCGCTAAAGTATTGCTCCAGTATTTTTTGTCGCCTTCGTAATCTTCAATATCTTTAATAATTTCTCTAACCATAGTGCTTAAAAAAGCAAAAATAGAAAAGCCTAAAGTCCATAGCATTAAATTATTTAAAACTTCATAAAATATTGGCTGAATTCCTTGTAAAGGAATTCCCGATTCTAAATAAAATAATAATTTATTGAGTAAAACACCAGCATTTTGATGTAGTAAAATTAGCTCGTACAAACCAGCAACAAATGGTACTAACCCGGCTAATATGGCAACAATTACATTCCCTATTAATACTTGTTTTTTAAACATGGTAGAATAGTACCACAATGCTCCAACAGACAGTATTTGAATTAACGACAACTTCCAATGCCCTAATTTATACGCCAAATACAATCCTATCAAAATAGCTATAGAACTAATAACTATATGAGCTCCCATACAAACTCTACGCTTAATATATTTCCCTACAATTATTGAGTTTGGTCGATTTACTCGATCTACTTTTACATCAAAATAATCGTTAATGATATATCCTGCAGCTGCTACCATAACAGTAGATAAACTCAATAGAAAAAAGTCGAGTTCGGTCATTTGTAATGCTAAATCAAAACCTTCAATTTCAGCAGTAGTGGATTTTAAAATAGGGAGCATTATAGCAAAACGAATTACATATTGTGTTAATACAATGATTAACAAATTAGGTAATCGAATTAATTTTATAAATGCTGTAAGTGTGTTCATATCAAGTCTTGTAAAATTATCAATTGTTAGCCAATTGCAAGATTATTTATTAGTTAAAAACTAGTAACTTTCAAATTGTAACTTTACAGTGATAATGGACATTCACAAAATACTACTAAAACATTGGGGCTATTCTGCTTTCAGACCATTGCAAGAAGACATTATTAATGCTGCAATTTCTGGAAAAGAACCGCTTTGAGGCGATCGAGTTGCCTGCAATG
>CBDUPT010000203.1:0-5444 GCA_965369165.1 uncultured Flavobacteriales bacterium
GTGAGAACGACCCAAGCGTAACATTATCTGCTGTTGACCCTGGAGGAAACTGGACAGGTACCGGGATAACTAATGCTACAACAGGAGTATTTGATCCCAATACTGCTGGTGCAGGAAGCCATGTTATTACTTATACTATATCAGGTTCTTGTGGAAATGTAGATACTATGACTATTGTTGTAATACCAAAAGATACCGCAGCATTTACCTATCCATCTGGTAGTTATTGTTTAACTGACCCTGATCCACTACCAACTATTACTGGTACTATTGGTGGAACTTTCTCTATTGATAACAGTGGTACAATAAATAGTAGCACAGGTTTAATTGATATTTCAGGAAGTGGTGTTGGTGCTTATGTAGTCACTTATATTACTAATGGAACTTGTCCTGATACTGCTACTTTTAATATTAATATTACCACGAATGCAGATGCAACTATTACACAAGCAGGTCCATTCTGTGAGAATGACCCAAGTTTAAATTTAACTGCAGTTGACCCTGGAGGGAGCTGGACAGGAACTGGTATAACTAATGCCACAACAGGAGATTTTGATCCTAATACTGCTGGACCAGGTAATCATGTCATTACTTACACTATCTCAGGTTCTTGTGGTGATGTTGATACCATGACTATTGTTGTCATTCCAAAAGACACAGCAGCGTTTACTTATCCATCGGGTAGTTATTGTTTAACAGATCCTAATCCATTACCAACTATTATTGGTACAACAGGTGGAACATTTACAATTGATAATAGTGGTGTAATTAATAGTACTACAGGATTAATTGATATTAACGCAAGTGGTGTTGGTGCTTATGTAGTAACTTACATTACTAATGGAACTTGTCCTGATACAGCTACATTTAATATCAATATTGTAACTACTACAGATGCAACTATTACACAAGCAGGCCCTTTCTGTGAGAATGACCCAAGTGTAACATTAACAGCAGTTGATCCTGGAGGAAACTGGACAGGAACTGGAATAACCAATGCAACAACAGGTATGTTTGACCCTAATACTGCAGGACCAGGTAACCATGTGATTACTTATACTATCTCAGGTTCTTGTGGTGATGTTGATACCATGACTATTGTTGTTAACCCAAGCGATGATGCATCATTTAACTATTCACCAACAATCTTTTGTGATACTGATCCTAATCCATTACCAGCTGGTATTGTAACAGCAGGAGGTACATTTACAATTGACAATAGTGGAACAATTAATGGAACTACTGGTGAAGTTAACCTTTTAGCAAGTGGTGCAGGAAGTTATATCATAACATACACTACTAATGGCCCTTGCCCAAGTTCAGACACAGTTTCAATTACAATTACTAATTGTTCAATTCCTCCTGTAGCTAATTTATCAGCAAATAATACAGGTATATGTATTAATGATTGTGTTGATTATACAGATATGAGCACTGGAGGAACACCTACTTCTTGGATTTGGTATTTTGAAGGTGGAACACCAAACACATCAACCCAACAAAATCCAAACAATATTTGTTATGATACATTAGGAACCTACGGTGTTTCATTAATGGTTAGCAATGCTTTTGGAAATGATTCATTATATATAGCAAACTTCATTACAGTAGATTCTTGTAATATTATTGATGATGTATTAATTATACCAAATGTATTCTCTCCTAATGGAGATGGAGAAAATGATTTATTCAAACCATACGGAACAAACATTATTAGCTTATATATGGGAATCTATAATAGATGGGGAGAACTAATCTATAGAACAGAACATATTAATAGTGGCTGGGATGGAAGAACAACAGCTGGTGCCTTATGCACCGAAGGAACTTACTTCTACTTGATAGAAGTTAATGGCGAAACATACAAAGGAACAATTACAATGCTGAGATAAATAGAAAAAGCCCGACAATTAGTTGTCGAGCTTTTTTTTATATAATATCTTTTTTTAAAAATAAAATGACAACATTAATCCAGCTGTCGAATTAACAGCAAAACCTTTTGAAGAAGATTTAGCTTTTCTATCTATAAATGTAGAAACCTGACTTCCACTAACCGGAGTATCTACTAAACTTTCACTTTCATCACCACCAACTGCAGAATACACATAACCCAAACTAAACTCTGCTCCTAAACTAATTCGTTCAGCAAAAAAATAATTAAACCCTGCAATAGCATTTAAGCTAAAGTTAAAACCACCATCACGCTGAATAACTCTTGCAATAGTTCGAGTTCCTGTGGCATCAGATATATCAGTATTTGCATCAATTTTTGTTGCTCCTATTCTTCCTATAGCTAATTCTCCACCAACATAAGGGTCTAACCTACGAGTTGTCCCTAAATGTTTTTCAATTCCTGCAGATATTGAAAAATCAAATCTTCTTTCAGTTGAGTCAACTTCTTGTAAAGCTCTTCCTGCTGTTATGTTTACACTATCAGCAGTAAACGTATTATTACTTACAGATTTTAATCCCAAACCTAATCGCAATACTTTATCATTAGTTAAATGATGTTTAGCTAGAATTGCATTATTTGTATTACCATCAGTAACATTTCCTATAGAAATATTATTAATTAACCCCGTAAGATTTAAAACAAACCCCCAATCTCCGTCTCTAGATTTTAAAGTGTCTTGCTGAGCATTTACCGTTAGCATTGTGATTAAGATAAAAGCAAAAGATAAAATTAATTTTTTCATTAGTATAGTTTAAGAATTTGAGTTAAAACTCGATAAACACCGAATTATTATCTATAGTTGCGAAAATTAATTATTTCTAACTCTATCAACCAAATTAATTAAAGCATTATTTAACTTTGAAGCAATGATGAGAATTGGTTTAATTTCTGACACACATAGCTTTTTAGATAAAAGGGTAGCAAAATACTTTGCAGAATGTGATGAAATATGGCATGCGGGAGATGTTGGAAACATTGATGTAATTAAACAATTAACCAAAATAAAACCAGTAAGAGGTGTTTATGGTAATATTGATGGGCAAGAGATACGCAAACTTTTCCCAAAGCATTTAAAATTTACTTGCGAAGAAGTTAAGGTATGGATTACACATATTGGTGGTTATCCTAATCGTTACTCTATAGATGTAAGAGATAAAATTAAAACTAACCCTCCTAACCTATTTATAAGTGGCCATTCTCACATATTAAAAGTAATGTTTGATAAAAAACTTAACTTGCTACATATCAACCCAGGAGCTGCAGGAAAAAGTGGTTTCCACAAAGTAAAAACACTAATACGTTTTACTATCGATAAAAAAGATATAAAAGATTTAGAGGTAATAGAATTAGGTCCAAGGGTAGAAAATGTATCTTTGCAAAACGAAAATAAAGAAGAAGAAATATGAATCCATTATTAGAAAAATTTAACACTCCTTACAATACTGCTCCTTATTCAAAAATTAAAAACGAGCATTTTAAACCTGCTTTTAAATTTGCAATTGAACAAGCAAAAAAAGAAGTTGATGCAATAACATCAAATAGTGAAGCGCCAACGTTTAAAAACACTTTAGAAGCTTTAGATTTTAGTGGTGGGTTATTAAATACTATTTCTAAAATTTTCTTTAACTTAAATTCAGCTGAAACTTCTGATGAGATACAAGCTATTGCCAATGAAATTTCACCATTGCTAGCTGAATTTTCGAATGATATTGGCTTAAACCAAGAGCTATTTAATCGAATTAAAACAGTTTACAATAATAAATCTAGTTTAACCTTAACACCAGAGCAAACTACCCTTTTAGAAAATAGTTATAAAGGTTTTGTAAGGAACGGTGCTAACTTAAATGATGCTGACAAAGAAACTTTAAGAAAAATAGATAAAGAATTATCACAAACATCTTTAAATTTTGGTCAAAACGTATTAGCGGCAACAAATAAGTATGAATTACAAATTACTGACGAAAATGATTTAGAAGGCTTGCATGATGGAATTAAAGAAGCTGCTAAAATGACTGCTCAACAAAAAGAGAAGGATGGTTGGATATTTACCCTAGACTTTCCAAGCTACTACCCCTTTATCACTTATGCTAACGACAGAAAATTACGAGAAGAAATAAGTAAGGCTTACGGTTCTAAAAACTACAAAAACGATGACTTAGATAATCAAGAAAACGTTTTAAAAATGGTGAATCTACGTTACCAAAGAGCTCAGCTATTAGGTTATGATTCCCATTCAAGCTTTGTATTAGAAGAAGAAATGGCTTCTACCCCCGAAAAAGTGATGACTTTTCTTAATAATTTATTAGATAAATCTAAGCCTGCAGCTCTAAAAGAAAATAAACAACTTACAGAGTATGCTAATAAATTAAATAATATAAATACTCTTGAAAGTTGGGATGGCGCATATTATACTGAAAAACTAAAACAAGAATTATATAATTTAGATGATGAGAAACTAAAACCATATTTTAAATTAGATAATGTTGTTAATGGAGCCTTTTTAGTAGCAAATAAATTATATGGTTTAAACTTTGAGAAAATTTCTGATATTGATACTTGGCACAAAGATGTCTTAACCTATAAAGTAACTTATGATAATGGAGATTTAGCAGCAATTTTTTATGCTGATTTTCATCCAAGAGCTGGAAAAAGAGGTGGAGCCTGGATGACTTCTTTAAACTCTCAATACATTAAGGATGGCGAAAATAATAGACCCCACATTATAAACGTATGCAACTTTACGAAACCAACTGACACTAAGCCCTCATTATTAACTTTTAATGAAGTAACAACTTTGTTTCATGAATTTGGACATGCATTACATGGTATTTTAGCAAACACTACCTACCCTAGCCTTTCAGGAACAAATGTATTTAGAGACTTTGTTGAATTACCTTCACAAATATTAGAAAATTGGTGTTATGAAAAAGAGGCCTTAGAATTATTTGCATTTCATTATGAAACCGGAGAAGTAATTCCGATGGAATTAGTTGAAAAAATTAAAGAGTCTGCTACTTACATGGAAGCAACCAAAATGGTAAGACAGATTAGTTTTGGTTTAGTTGATATGGCTTGGCACACTACAAATCCTATTGAAATAAGCTCAGTTGGAGATTTTGAAAAGCAAGCCACAGCTTCTACTCAAATTTATCCTGTTATAGATGAAACCAATTTTAGTACTTCTTTCTCTCATATTTTCCAAGGAGGATATTCTTCGGGTTATTACTCTTACAAATGGGCAGAGGTTTTAGAGGCTGATGCTTTTGAATATTTTAAAGAAAATGGAATCTTTAATAAAGAAATTGGAGCAAAATTTAAAGACAACATCTTAAGTAAAGGTGGTTCTGAACATCCAATGGAATTATACAAAAGATTTAGAGGTCAAGAGCCAGATAATAATGCTCTATTAAAAAGAGCAGGACTACTTGAGTTGAAAGTTGAAAGTTGAAAGTTGAAAGTTGAAAGTTGAAAGTTGAAAGTTGAAAGTTGA
>CBDUPT010000204.1:0-5429 GCA_965369165.1 uncultured Flavobacteriales bacterium
GTTACTCCTGCACCAGGAAAAATCGTTGTTGGAGAAGAAGCTACAGGAACATGGTGTCAATGGTGTCCTAGAGGAGCTGTTTTTATGGATTATATGGAAACAACTTACTCAGGGTATTGGGCAGGAGTTGCTGTTCATAATAATGACCCAATGGCTGACCCAACTTATGATTCAGGATTAGGTACACTAATTAGTGGCTACCCGAGTTCTGTTGTTGATAGAGGTCCGGATAATGATCCATCAACTATGGAGCAATCATTCTTACAAAGAATTGTAATATCTCCTACTGCTATAGTAACTAATGGAGCAACTTATAATTCTAGTACAAGACAGTTAGAGGTTTCTTTAACTTATGACTTTCAAGTAGCTGCTTCTGGGAACTGGAGAGTAGCATGTGTATTAACTGAAGATGGAGTTACTGGAACTACTGGATATGCTCAATCTAATGCTTATGCAGGTGGAGGATCTGGACAGATGGGAGGTTATGAAAACTTACCAAACCCAGTGCCGGCTTCACAAATGGTTTATGACCATGTTGGAAGAACTATTGTGCCTTCATTTACAGGACAAACAGGAGCTTTCCCAACTAGTATCGCAAATGGAAGTACTCATACTGTATGTTTTAGCTTTACACTACCTGCTGCTTGGGATGATTCTAAAATGCATATTGTAGGAATGTTGATTGATCCTGCTGGAGATATTGACAACGCTGGATATACAACTATTGCTGAAGCAGTATCTAATGGATTAGATGTTTGTACAACATCTATTGAAACTGAAGATTTATCAGCTGAAGATAACTTTAAGTTATTTCCTAACCCAACAAACGGAACAACATTTATTGACTTAACGAATAATGATAACAAAAATGTTAATGTTACAATTATGGATATGAGTGGTAAAGTTGTTGCTCAAAGAGATTATAACATTAGTGGAACTGTTAAACTTCCTATCGTTACAAATAACTTTGATAAAGGAATTTACATTGTTACTTTAACCGTTGGAAATAAAGTTCAACAACAAAAATTAGTAGTTCAATAAGAATAATTGAAATAAAAGAAAAAGCCCTTCAGATTTCTGAAGGGCTTTTTTATTCTCTATTTTTTGAATCGATTGTAATTGTAACAGGACCATCATTAATTAGTTGTACTTTCATGTCAGCTCCAAACTCACCTGTTTGTATAGGCCTTTCTAATTCGGTTTCTAATTGAGTTATAAACGAATTATATAAAGGTATAGCAACATCAGGTTTGGCAGCTTTTATAAAAGATGGCCTATTCCCTTTTTTTGTATTTGCGTGTAAAGTAAATTGACTCACAAGTATAATTTCTCCATTAATGTCTTTAATAGATAAATTCATCGCTCCATTTTCATCTCCAAAAATTCGCAATCTTGTAATTTTTCCGCACAACCAATTAATATCTTCTTCAGTATCTGCTTCTTCAATACCTAATAATACAAGTAAACCATTAGTTATTTTACTTTTAACAACACTGTTAATAGTTACTGATGCTTCTGAAACTCTTTGGATAACTGCTCTCATAATTAATATCCTAAACCCCTATAGTTTTCGTCCTCATCATCTTCAAACATGCTCACATAGTTTTTGTATCGAAAAGGAGCAATACCATGTTCTTCAACAGCATCTTTAATGGCACATTTTGGTTCATTAATATGCACACAGTTGCTAAACTGACAGTTATTCAAAAGTTCTCGCATTTCTATAAAATAATGAGAAAGTTCGTTTTTATCGAAATCAATTAATCCAAAAGCTTTAATTCCAGGGGTATCTATAATAAATCCGCCAAAACTTAATTCAAACATTTCAGCAAAAGTGGTAGTATGCTTCCCTAATTTATGGCTATCGGTAACCTCACTTGTTTTTAAGTCTAATGTAGATTCAACAGTGTTTAGCAATGTAGATTTTCCAACTCCAGAATGCCCCGAAACAACACTAACTTTATCTTTCATTAATGCTTTAACTTGATCAATATTAATGTTGTTAATTGCAGAGGTTTCAATACATTGATATCCTATTTGAGTATAAACGGCTTTTAAGTAAGCTAATTCTTCTAATTCTTCGGGCGTATAAACATCAATTTTATTAAAAACAATTATGGTTGGAATATGGTAAGCTTCTGCGGAAACTAAAAATCGATCGATAAAAGCTGTAAAAGTTTGAGGTTGAGAAAGTGTAACCACCAAAATAGCTTGATCTACGTTTGCAGCAATAATATGTGAGCGTTTAGATAAGTTGACTGATTTACGAATAATGTAATTCTTGCGGTCTTCAATAGCATTTATGACTGCGGTTCCATCTTCTTCTTCAGTCATAGTAACATTATCACCAACAGAAACAGGGTTAGTTGTTTTTATGCCCTGCATTCTAAATTTACCCTTGATACGTGCATTAACTAGTTCTCCGTTTTCTAAACGAACAACATACCAACTACCAGTAGATTTTATTACAACACCTTTCATAAACTCAACCAAAAGTAATAAAAACCATTAAGCTATTTTGGGTACTTTCGTAAAGTAAATTACAAAGGATATAATTTTTAAGTTATGAGCATTGAAGTAAAAAATGTTACTAAAATTTATGGAAAGCAAAAAGCGTTAAATGATGTTTCTTTTACGGTAGAACCAGGAAGTATTGTTGGATTTTTAGGGCCGAATGGAGCAGGTAAATCTACTATGATGAAAATTATAACTTGTTTTATTCCTCAAACTGCCGGAGAAGTTAATGTTTGCGGTTTTGATGTGATTAATAATCCTATAGATGTAAAAAGACAGGTAGGTTATTTGCCGGAACATAATCCTTTATACTTAGATATGTATGTAAAGGAATATTTAGACTTTATTGGAGGGGTACATAAAATAGGCAACCGAAAAGCCCGAGTGAAAGAAATGATTGATATTGTTGGGTTAGGAATAGAGCAGAATAAAAAGATTGGAGCCTTATCTAAAGGTTACCGTCAAAGGGTCGGATTGGCTCAAGCAATGATTCACGATCCAAAAGTTTTAATTTTGGATGAGCCTACAACAGGTTTAGATCCTAATCAATTAGAAGAAATAAGAGGGTTAATTAAAAATATAGGTAAGGAAAAAACAATAATGCTTTCTACACATATTATGCAAGAAGTAGAAGCTATTTGTGACAAAACGATTATTATTAATCAAGGTAAAATTGTTGCAAACGATAAAACAAGGGATTTAGGTCAACAACAAAAAACCAATTTAGTTTTAATGGTTGAGTTTGATAAAGAAGCTAATGCCAATCATCTAAAAAACATTTCTGGAGTTGTAAGAGTTAAAAAGCATAAAGAAAATACTTGGGCTTTCGAAGTTGAAAACGATAAAGTAAGAAACAATGTTTTTCAATATGCAATGGAGCACGACATAGTAGTGTTAACAATGCAAAAAGAAACTCAAAATTTAGAAGCAATCTTTAAGAAGTTGACTACTTAAATTTTTTATTCGGCAAGTATTTGTTCGAACTAAAAAAAAATACGACTTTTGGATTCAATTAACAATGTGGAATAATTTGGCTGCTTGCGACCACAGAAAAAAATGCTAAAATGTATCTCTTTCAATCGCCCTCAGCCGACATTATTTTTAGAATTAAAATTTAAAAAAATATAATATGTCGTATTTATTTACATCCGAATCAGTATCAGAAGGGCATCCAGATAAAGTTGCTGATCAAATTTCTGATGCTCTAATTGATAATTTCTTAGCTTTTGATAAAGACTCGAAAGTAGCTTGCGAAACTTTAGTTACTACGGGGCAAGTTATTTTGGCAGGAGAAGTAAAATCTAACACTTATGTTGATGTTCAAAAAATTGCTCGTGAGGTAATTAATAAAATAGGTTACACTAAAGGGGAGTATATGTTTGATGGAAACTCTTGTGGAGTTTTATCAGCAATTCATGAACAATCGCCAGATATTAACCAAGGTGTTGAGCGTAAAAAGATAGAAGAGCAAGGAGCTGGAGATCAGGGAATGATGTTTGGTTATGCAACTAATGAAACAGAGAATTACATGCCCTTAGCATTACAAATTTCTCACATGTTGTTGTTAGAGTTAGCTGCTTTAAGAAAAGAGGGTAAGAAGATGAAATACCTTCGTCCAGATTCTAAATCTCAAGTAACTATAGAGTATGATGATGATAACACTCCAATCAGAATTGATGCAATAGTTGTTTCTACACAACATGATGACTTTGACACTGAATCTAAAATGTTAAAGCAGATTAAAGAAGATGTTATTAAAATTTTGGTTCCTAGAGTTAAAAAGCAATTACCAAAACATTTACATAAATTATTTAACGATAAAATTAAATACCATGTAAACCCAACAGGAATATTTGTTATTGGCGGACCACATGGTGATACTGGTTTAACAGGTCGTAAAATTATCGTAGATACTTATGGTGGTAAAGGAGCTCATGGTGGTGGAGCATTTTCTGGTAAAGATCCAAGTAAGGTTGATCGTTCTGCTGCTTATGCAACAAGACACATTGCTAAAAACTTAGTAGCTGCTGGTTTGTGTGATGAAGTGTTGGTTCAAGTTGCTTATGCAATAGGAGTAGCAAAACCAATGGGTATTTTTATTGATACTTATGGAACCTCTAAAGTAAAACTTAGTGATGGGCAAATTGCAAAGAAAGTAGAGAAGCTTTTTGATATGAGACCTTATGCAATAGAAACTAGGTTTAAATTAAGAACACCTATTTACTCCGAAACAGCTGCGTATGGTCATATGGGAAGGGTTTGTGAAGAAGTAGAAAAAACATTTACTGATGGTTCAGGAAAAACTAAAAAAGTAAAAGTTAAATTATTTCCATGGGAAGAATTAAACTATGTAGCTAAAGTTAAAAAAACGTTTAGCCTTTAACAATAATAACTAGTCCATTAGTCGTAAAAAAAAGCCGTTAACATAAGCTTAATAAAAAAAGTTTAGCGTTAAATTATTTTTTTTGTAACTTGGCGTCCTATTTAATAAGTGAATAGTGTTTGAAACAACAAAAACAGGCATTTTCAACCGTTTATTAAATGAGAAAAAATAAAAACAATAATTTAAAAACAATTAAAGTTAGATAACAAACAATTTAAAAAACTATGAAAAAGTTATTTGCATTATTAACAGTTGCCGGAATGTTAACATTCGGAACGTTTAATTCAGTTTACGCACAAGACGAAACTACAACTGAAGAAGTCGCAGAAGCAGAAGATGCTGCTGCAGAAGAAGCTGCTGAGGCTGAGGAAGCTGCTGCTGAGGAAGCTGCAGAAGAAGAAGTTGCACCTGCTCCAGCTGAAGAAACTGAAGAAGCTGCACCTGTTGCAGATGAATCTTTTACTCAAGTAATTAAACAAAAATTTATTGAAGGTGGTCCTGGATTTATGGGGATTGTATTAATCTGTTTAAT
>CBDUPT010000205.1:0-5402 GCA_965369165.1 uncultured Flavobacteriales bacterium
ACGTCGTGAGACAGTTCGGTCCCTATCTGTTGTGGGCGTTGGAAATTTGAGAGGAGCTGACTCTAGTACGAGAGGACCGAGTTGGACGAACCTCTGGTGTATCTGTTGTGGCGCCAGCTGCATTGCAGAGTAGCTACGTTCGGATTGGATAAGTACTGAAAGCATATAAGTACGAAGCCAACCTCAAGATGAGATTTCCCTTAAGGGTCGTTAAAGATGATGACGTTGATAGGTTGCAAGTGTAAAGGCAGTGATGTCAAAGCTGAGCAATACTAATTACCCTAGAGCTTTCTAACTATACAATAAATTTTATTTTTAATTTCTTTCGATGTATGTCATAAAATATTAATGATTTATGGTGACTATTGCAGTGGGGATCACCTCTTTCCATTCCGAACAGAGAAGTTAAGCCCATTAGCGCAGATGGTACTAGGGTTAAACCTGGGAGAGTATGTCGTTGCCAATTTTAATTAAGCCCCTTTCTTTTAGATTGGGGCTTTTTTATTACTTTCGTTATGCTTTGAATAGTTCAAAACTTTATATATTATTTTTTTTGTTTTTGTTCTTTAATTTTGGACAAGTTACCTCGCAAACAATTGATTCTACATTAATTAGAATTAATAACTCTTATGACTCTTTATTAGTTTCTGATGTTAATACTATTGATAGATTGTTTTATAAACACTCTAACAATGTACTTATCAATAATATTGGACCTTTTGGCTCTTTTTATTATTATCCAACTGCCTATTTTCTTTATCAAAATAATTTAATAAAAGAAAAGGATGATTTAAAGTTGAAATTCTATCAGCTTGAAGGTGTAAAGCCTTTTACTAATATATCTTACTTAAATGCAAGTAGAAAGGAGCAAATTTTTTCAATCAAACATATTCAACAATTGGGAACTCAATTAAGATTAAATTTTGATTTAAAAAAGGTAAGTTCACCAGGCGCATATATAAATCAGGAAGCTAATAATACTTTATTTAAAGGAGAGTTATCTTACCAATCTTTAAAAGATAATTATGAAGTTGCTTTTAATAATGAAATACATCGTGATTTTTATGAACTTAATGGAGGGTTAGCAGATGTGACAGAGTTTGAAAGCAAGTTGTCTGATAATGAAAGAAATTACGATGTTAATTTAGAAACATCAAATTCTTATTTGAAGAGATATAATTATGCTTTAGAACAACGATTAGATTTATTTAAAATACAATCAGATTCATTAAGAAATAATACTTTTTATATTAAACACAATATTAGCTATGATTCAAAAACTAAAGTTTTTTTTGATAATGAACCTACCTCTATTATATATAACTTTATTTTATTAGATTCATTAACTACGGTTGATTCTGTTTCTACAAACAACATTAGTAATACTGGACTTATCGGATTTAAGAGTAAAAAATTCTTTATAGAAGGATTTTATCAATATGACTATTTAAATTATTTTCAGAGTTATGGTTTAGATACTAATTATGTGAATAATTATGTGGGAACAAGGTTAGGCTTTAAACCTGGTTCATATAAGATAGATGCTATTGTTAAGTATGGGACTGATGGTTATAGAGCTAATGATGTCTTATCGGAAATTAATGTGCAACGGAATGTTGATAAGTATAGCTTGAGTTTAATTGCTGGCTATTATTTGACAGAACCAGATTTGAAATATATAAATTATACATCTAATCATTTTGAATGGAAAAATTATGATTTTCAGAAGCAATCTATGTTAAAATTAAAGTTAGGTTTTGAATGGCTAAAACCACAGCTAAATTTTGTTGTAGAGACCAAAGTGATTGAGAATGCTTTGTATTACGATACATTAGCAATGGCAAGTCAGTTTGGTAATAGTTTGTCTATGACAAGCCTTTCTTTATCAAAAAAATATAGCTTGTTGAATTTTTATTTTAAAACAGCTGTTGTTTATCAAAGAACTTCTAATAAAAATATAATGCCATTACCAGAATTAGTAGGAAGGCAAATTGTTTATTATCAAAAATATATATTTAAGCATGCTTTAAAAACCCAATTAGGACTAGGATTTTCTTATTCTACTGATTATTATGGTTATTCATTTATGCCTGCTCTATCTGAATTTTATGTTCAAAATAATAAGAGTTTAGGTTATTATCCAAGTATTGATGTTTTTCTAAATATGCATTTAAAAAGAGCTCAGATTTTTTTAAAGTATGAGCATATTAATGCTGGTGGTAGTTTAAATAAATCTTATTTGGTTCCAGGATATCCTCAATTAAATAAATCATTGAAATTTGGAGTTTCATGGAATTTATTTGATTAAAACATTAACATTTTTTAGGGAATTAATTCTTTTTCAAATTCCTACTTTTGATACTTTAAATATTTGATGGAATACAATAAAGAAAAACAACTTCGATACGACACTGCTTATTTAAAAATGGCTTTAGAATGGGCTAAATTATCTCACTGTGAAAGAAAACAAGTAGGTGCATTGATAGTAAAGGATAGAATGATTATTTCAGATGGGTATAATGGTACACCTACAGGCTATGATAATTGTTGTGAAAATGATGAAGGAAAAACAAGGTGGTATGTTTTGCATGCTGAAGCCAATGCTTTAACTAAGATTGCAAAATCAAATCATAATGCTGATGGGGCTACATTATATATAACTTTATCACCATGTAAAGAGTGTAGTAAGTTAATATTACAGGCTGGTATTAAAAGAGTGGTTTATTTAAATGCTTACAAAGATGACTCCGGTTTGAAATTTTTGGAACAATATGGAGTTGAATTGACTTTGGTTGAAATGGTTTAAAATTATATGAAGAAAAACAAAATTCAAAACAATAATATATATATTCCTTCCTTTAATTATTCTAGGTAGCGTTGTTGTTGGAATTATATTGGGAGGAGTATTAACTCCATCAAATATAAATAATCAAAACATACTATTTCCTCAAAACAAAAAATTTAATACAGCCACAAAACTCAATGAAATTTTAAATTTTATTGAGGATATGTATGTAGATACTGTTGATGAGAAAAAATTAACGGAAAGTTCTATATCATCTATGCTTTCAGAATTAGATCCACATTCATATTATATTCCTGCTCAAGATTTTGATGGGATGAATGACCCTATTGAAGGTAGTTTTGAAGGGATAGGTGTTGAATTTAGAATAAAGGACGATACAGTTATGATTATTTCTCCAATAGCTAATGGACCATCAGAAAAATTAGGAATTAAAGCAGGAGACAGAATAATTAACGTTGGGAAGGTTCGAATAGCTGGTGTTGGGATTACTAATGATAGTATTATTAAATTACTGAAGGGTCCTAGAGGAACTAAAGTAGATGTTGATATAGTTAGGCCAGGATATAAAAAGAAATTTCATTACACAATAACAAGAGATCAGATACCAATAACAAGTGTTGATGCGCCATATTTAATTAAAGATAAGATTGGGTATTTACGAATTACCCGTTTTTCTAAAACTACTTATGAAGAGTTCTATAATGCTACTGTTAAGTTGAAAAAGAAAGGTATGAATCAATTGATTATTGATTTGCGAGGAAATGGTGGTGGAGTTTTATCTGCAGCTACTGATATTGCCGATGAAATTTTATCTAAAAATAAAATGATTGTTTACACGCATGGAAGAAGTAGAAGTAGGGAAGAAATATATGCAACAGCAAATGGTATGTTAGAAGATATGGAGGTTGTTATTATTATAAATGAAAACTCTGCATCTGCATCTGAAATATTAGCTGGAGCAGTACAAGATAATGATAGAGGAACTATTATAGGAAGAAGATCATTTGGTAAAGGTTTAGTTCAAGAGCAAGTGATGTGGCCTGATGGTTCTGCATTAAGGTTAACAGTTGCGAGGTATTATACTCCAACAGGACGATGTATTCAAAAATCTTATGCTGGAGGAATAGAAGAATATCATGCGGAGAGTTATAATCGTTATGAAAATGGTGAATTGTTATCGGCAGATAGTATAAATTTCCCAGACTCTTTAAAATATTACACTCCTGAAGGAAAGATAGTTTATGGAGGTGGTGGGATTATGCCAGATGTTTTTGTCCCTATTGATACTACCGATGGAACACCCTATTTGTATGAGCTGAGATACCGAGGAATTCTACATGAATTTGCATTGAATTATGCAGATGCTAAAAGAAAAATGTTAATGGGTAAGTATAAAAGTGCAGTTAATTTTAAAAATAAATTTCAGGTTAATAACGACATGTTTAATAGCTTGATTAAATATGCAGAAGAGAGTGGGATGGAGCGTGATTTGGAGCAAATAGTTACTTCAAAAGAATTGATTAAAAGAGGTTTGAAAGCAGCTATAAGTCGAAATTTATTTAATGATTTTGGCTATTATGTGATTGTGAATGATTATGATAAAACTGTTCAAAAAGCGATAGAAAGTTTTAATTTAAAGTAAGATGAAAAAAGATATTGAACAGCCCAAAGTAGAGAATGTTGCTGTTGCTGTGGTAAAAGAAAAAAATGAAGAGGGTGAATACATTTGGAATGTATACTTAGTGAACCAGCGTAATGAAACCTTGCAAAATGTATTAATATCTTCAAAAGGATATGTTACAGATTTAAAAGGTAACGAAACTAAAACTTCGGTTCTGCGTCATGCGATTGGTAATGTTGATGCGAGTGATTATGCTAAAATAGAACCAATTATTGAGGATGTTTTTGCGTTAAATAATGAGTATTGGTTAAGCTTTTTTATAGATAACAAAATGTATGATAAAAAGTATATTTTTTTAGCAGAAACCATTAAAGAAGAAAACTTTACTTCAATCCCTATATTGAATAAACAAGGTGTAATGATCAAGTAGTTTTTTATTTAACTAAAAATTGTAACTTTAATGGTAACAAATTCCATATAAAATGTTACAAAAAATTAACCTTGAAAAAATACTGTTTTTAGATATAGAAACGGTAGCTCAAAAATCTAACTTTACTGAATTAGATGATGTTTTTCAAAAGCACTGGGAGAATAAAGCCCGATTTATTAGTAAAGAAGATGAGACTGCTGAGGATGTTTATGAAAGAGCTGGTATCTATGCTGAATTTGGCAAAATTGTTTGTATATCTATAGGAGCAATTCGGATTGAAAATGGAGTTAAAAAACTACGTTTAAAATCATTTTATAATGATGATGAACAAGTTTTACTAACTAATTTCTTTGAATTACTTAATCAACATTATAATTCAAGAGATGATTTGTTGTGTGGGCATAACGGTAAAGAATTTGACTTTCCATACATAGCTCGAAGAGCTTTAATTAATGGCATATCAATTCCTTCGATATTGGATCTGGCAGGCAAAAAACCATGGGAAGTTCCACATTTAGATACTTTACAATTGTGGAAGTTTTGAG
>CBDUPT010000206.1:0-5398 GCA_965369165.1 uncultured Flavobacteriales bacterium
CAGCTAATAACTCAGCACACTTTAAAAAGATAGCAGCTCTATCTTGCCAAGGTGTATTTGCCCATTTTTCACGAGCTGCTAAAGCAGCATCAATTGCATCTTGAACGTGACTAGCATCACCCATATGAAAATTACCCAAGTTATGAGCATGTTCATAAGGTGGGTGCATAGAAACAGTATTACCTGTTCTAACTTCTTTCCCTCCAATAATCATTGGAGCATCAATTTGTTGTGATTTTAATGCTTTAACTGTAGCTTGTAATTCTTCTCTTTCATCACTACCTGGAGCGTAACCTAAAACTGGTTCGTTCTCAGCGATTGGTGGTGTAAAAAATGCGTTTGCCATCTTTATATATTTTTTGTGAATAATAAAATTATGAAGTGTAAAGTTAACCTTTATCAATCGAAAAAAGAAGTGTGAAAAGGATAAACCTAAAACTAATTTTTATCTAACTTTTCATAGATAGAGTTTTTGCTTTTAAACTCAGGAACAAGATCTTTCATAATGGATACTATAGCCATGTTATCTTGTGAGTTAAATAATGCAATTAAGGCTTCAATTTTAGTTTTAACTTCGTCAAAGTTATATTTTTTTACCTGAGCAACCATAATTTGGTTATTCTGAGTTGGTAAGGTATTTTCTTTGTTATTTAGTAACTCTTCATATAATTTTTCTCCAGGTCTTAGTCCGCTAAATACTATTTGAATATCTTTGCCTAATTCTAATCCTGATAGCTTAATCATTTTCTTAGCTAAGTCAACAATTTTAACAGATTTTCCCATATCAAAAACATATATTTCACCACCATTACCAATAGTTCCAGCCTCTAAAACAAGCTGACATGCTTCTGGTATGGTCATAAAATATCTGGTGATGTTAGGGTCGGTAACGGTTATTGGTCCGCCTTGTTCAATTTGTTTTTTAAACAACGGAATAACCGAACCGTTAGAGCCCAAAACATTTCCAAAACGAGTGGTTACAAAATCGGTTTTAACATTTTCATTTAACGATTGAGTATAAATTTCTGCAATCCGTTTAGATGCTCCCATAATATTTGTAGGGTTCACAGCTTTATCTGTGCTAACCATTACAAAGCGTTTTACATTATATTCAACAGCTAAATCAGCAATAATTTTGGTTCCTAACACATTAGTTAAAATAGCTTCAGAGGGATTACTCTCCATTAACGGAACATGCTTATATGCAGCAGCATGATAAACTATTTCTGGTTTAAAGGTATTAAAAACGTGATTCATACGTTCTTTACTTCTAATATCTCCAATTATAACTTCGCAAATTTTACCTGTTCTCTTTTGGTTTACTTCAAATTCAATTTCATACAATGGAGATTCAGCTTGATCAACTAAAATAACTTTTTTAGGATTGTATTTTACGACTTGTCTTACTATTTCACTTCCAATACTTCCGGCAGCTCCAGTAATTAAAATTACTTTGTCGGATAGTTGTTTGGCTGTTAGTTTTTCATCTAATTTAATTTCCGTTCTACTTAATAAATCTTCAATCTGAACACTTTTAATTTGCTTAAAACTCAGTTCTCCATTAATCCATTTGCTAACAGGCGGAACAGTTAAAACATGTACATTATGTTGTAAACAAACCTCAGTGATTTCATTTAAACGTTTACTTGGTAAGTTTTGTATTGAGACAATAAGATGATCAATTTCATTGTTCGTTAAAATTGTATCCAACTCACTAGCATGAACAATTGGAACTTGTTCCATTTTTTTACCAGCAATCTTTTTATCGTCATCTATAAAAGCAACAACCTTGTATTTAATACTTCTGTCTTTATCTAAGGAGTTCTTAGAAATAATACCAGCTTCACCAGCTCCAAAAATTAATACATTAGTTTTTTCTTTATCTTGATTAATGTATTCTGAGTATAGTATTTTGACAAAAATCCTAGAAAAAACCATTAAAACTAACGTTACTAAATACTCTATAATAATAATGGAAAAAGGAATTATAAAGGTTCCAGTAATAAAGTAGTAGCTTATCACATTAAAAATTGCAAAGACAACACTACCAAAGGTTAGTGTGACAAAAATTCTTTCTGTGTCTTTACTGCTTGTATAGCGAATAATCCCAGCGTATATTTTTGTTTTAATGTAAGAAAGTGACCTTACAATTAAAATTATAGGAAAAATAATAGCTAAAGATTCAATTTCTATAATAGGAACATTGAAATTAAACCGAATTAAGTAAGCTGATGTAATTGAGATAGCAACGATAACTAAATCGATAAAAAAGATGAGCCAACGTGGCGTATTTCTACCTCTAAATATCATGCTAGGTCAATTTTTTCAAAGATAGCAATTAAGGTTAGATTAATTGAATGTTAATAGACAAATAAAAATGCGATGAGCCTTCAATAAACTATAAGTAATTAATACATTTGTTTAACTAAAAAAAACTAAAATTATGGAAGCAGTAGCATTAAAAGATATAGCTTTAAAACAAAAGCATATTGATATGGGAGCCAAAATGGTTCCGTTTGCAGGTTTTAATATGCCTTTGCAATATACAGGATTAACGGATGAACATTTAAACGTTAGAAATAATGTTGGTGTTTTTGATGTGTCTCACATGGGTGAGTTTATGGTAAAAGGAGAAGGTGCTCTAGAGTTAATTCAAAGAATAACTTCTAATGATGTTTCCAAGTTATCGGTTGGTAAGGTTCAATACTCTTGTTTCCCGAATAATGATGGCGGTATTGTTGATGATTTATTAGTTTACCAATTAGGAGATCAAGAATATATGTTAGTTGTAAATGGAGCTAATTTAGATAAAGATTGGGCATGGGTAACGAATCATAACACCACTAATGTTGATGTTACTAATCATTCTGATAACATTTCTTTATTGGCAGTACAAGGTCCAAATGCTCAAAAAATGTTACAACCATTAACTAATATGGATTTAGATATGGTTTATTATACTGTTCAAAGAGGAACTTTTGCAGGTGTAGAAAATGTAATTATTTCTTCAACTGGCTATACTGGAGCAGGAGGGTTTGAAGTTTATTTTGAAAATGCAGCTGCAGAAACAATTTGGAATGCTGTACAAGAAGCTGGTAAAGCAGTTGACATGAAAATGGCTGGATTAGCTTGTAGAGATACATTAAGATTAGAAATGGGGTTCTGTTTATATGGTAATGATATTAATGATACTACATCACCAATAGAAGCTGGTTTAGGTTGGATTACTAAGTTTACTAAAGATTTTGTTAACTCTGATGCTTTAAAAAAGCAAAAAGAAGAAGGTGTTACGAGAAAATTAGTTGGGTTTGAATTACTTGAAAGAGGTATTCCTCGTCAGCATTATAAAATTGTTGATGTTGATGGTAATGAAATAGGAGAAGTAACCTCAGGAACAATGTCTCCATCATTGAATAAAGCTATTGGTATGGGGTATGTAACCGTTGAAAATTCAAAAGTAGATTCAGAAATTTACATTAAAATAAGAAATAAAAATATTAAAGCAAAGGTGGTTAAAATGCCATTTTATAAAGGGTAATTAGTGGATAGTATTTAGTTGTTGGTGTATCGTATTTACACTATAGCTAATAACCAAACACAATAAACTAAACACTAAATTATGAGCGAAATTTCATCTGGAAATAGTAGAAAAGTAGAAGTTGTTTATTCACCGGCATTGTTTCCTGTGTACTTTGATAACAATGATTGTATAGTTGTTGTAATTGATGTTTTTAGAGCAACATCTGCAATTTGTGCTGCTTTTGAAAGCGGTATTGATAGTTTAATTCCTGTGGCTACTTTAGAAGAAGCTATTGAATACAAACAAAAAGGTTTTAAAGTAGGTGCAGAACGTAATGCCTCAATTGTTGAAGGTTTTGATTTTGGTAACTCACCATTAACTTTTAAGGATGGCAAGTTTAAAGATGAATCATTAGTATTGACAACTACTAATGGTACAAAAGCTTTGGAAATGGCTAAGCCAGCTAATAAAGTTGTGATAGGTGCCTTTACAAACTTAACCGCTTTATGTGATTATGTTGAGAAAGAAGATAAAGATGTATTGTTGCTTTGTGCTGGATGGAAAGATAGATTCAATTTAGAAGATACATTATTTGCAGGAGCTGTTGCTCAAAAAGTATCTCAAAATTTAAGGTTTAGTAATTTATCTGACTCTAGTATTGCAGCGATTAATATGTATGAATCGGCTAAAGATGATTTATTTGGTTTCTTAGGAGAGTCATCTCATAGAAAACGTTTGAGCAGGTTAAACATGGAAGAAGATATCATTTACTGTTTAACAAAAGATAAAACAGATATTGTTCCAGTATTGGAAGGAGATGTGTTGGTAAGCAATAAGAAGTGAAAATCATTTACAAATATCTAATTTGTTTAGCTGTAATAATAGTATCAGCTTCTTTTTTCTTTCAACAACAAACCTATTCATGGGGTTTTTTCGGACATAAAAAAATTAATCGAATGGCGGTATTTACCTTACCGCCCGAGATGATAAAATTTTACAAAAAAAACATTGAATACGTTACAGAACATGCTGTTGATCCTGATAAAAGAAGGTATGCTGTTGAAGGTGAAGCTCCAAGACATTACATAGATATAGACCATTATGTGCATGATGGGGGAGATCCATTTGAAGTTGTACCAAAAAAATGGAATGATGCAGTAGAAAAATTTACAGAAGATACTTTACAAGCTTACGGTATTGTGCCTTGGCATGTTAATTTAATGATGTTGAAATTGACTAAAGCATTTGAAGCTAAAGATGTAGATAGAATTTTAAAATTATCGGCAGATTTAGGACACTATATTGGAGATTCGCATGTACCATTGCATACCACAGAAAATTATAATGGTCAATTAACCGGACAAAGAGGAATTCATGGTTTTTGGGAATCTAGATTACCAGAATTGAAAAGTAAGGATTATGATTACTTTGTTGGAAGAGCAAAGTATGTAGAAAACATATTAGATGACACATGGGAAAATGTTAGGCAAAGCTTTTCTGCAAAAGATTCTGTATTGGAGTTTGAACGTATATTAAATGATAAGTTTCCTCAAGACCAAAAATATGCGTTTGAGAACAGAGGTAAATCTTTGGTTAAGACTTACTCAGAAGATTATTCTAATAACTACCACGAAATGCTAGATGGGATGGTAGAACGGAGGTTAACACAATCAATAATAAAAGTGGGGAGTTATTGGTACACTGCATGGGTTAATGCAGGTCAACCTAATTTAGATGAATTATTGGAGAAAAAACCTTCTCAAAAGCTATTAGATGCAGATTTAGAGTTAGAAAAAAAATATCAATCAGGAAAGATTATAGGGAGAGAACATCAAGATTAAAACATAAAAAAAGGAGGCTTATTTAGCCTCCTTTTTT
>CBDUPT010000207.1:0-5367 GCA_965369165.1 uncultured Flavobacteriales bacterium
CATTCTCAAAAAAATGCCAAAACTGCAGGTTTAATTTTTGATGGGGAAGTATATACTGGTTTAGATGCTAAATCATTCACTAAAAAACAAATGGAATATGCTCAAAACAATTTGAGGATATTGTCTGGGCTTTATGGTTTGCTTAAACCTTTAGATTTGGTTCATCCATATCGTTTAGAAATGGGCACCAAATTAAAAACAGGTAGAAAGAATAACTTGTATGAATTTTGGGGAGATAAAATTGTAGATGAAGTTAATTTGCTATTAGAGAATCAAAAAGAACAGACATTAGTTAATTTAGCTTCAAACGAATATTTTAAAGCGGTAAACAAAAAGAAATTAAAAGGTAATATAATTACCCCAGTATTTAAAGATTTTAATAATGGGAAATATAAAGCTGTAATGGTTTACGCTAAGAAAGCAAGAGGAATGATGGCAAATTACATTATTACCAATAAAATAGAAAAAGTAGAAGATTTAAAAGGTTTTGATACTGCTGGTTATTGTTTTAATGAAGCAGCTTCAACCGATAACGAGTTAGTATTTTTAAGAGGGTAGTTAGTGTGCTGATGTACTGATTTGTTGATGTACTGATGAATTTATAGATGAATAAATGTGTGGATTTACGGATTAATAATAATTAAATTATGATAGGAGAAAGAATAGAGTTAGAAGCATTAAAAACAATGCCCCAAGGAGTTTACTTGGTTACTGAAGATGGTCAAGAGATATTGCTGCCCAACAAATATGTGCCTCAAGGTTTAAAAATGGGAGATAAAGTAGATGTATTTATTTATACCGATTCAGAAGACAGAATTATTGCAACCACCCTTTATCCTAAAATAGAATTAAATAGCTTGGCTTTTTTAAAAGCAGTAGATGTAAATAGTTTTGGGGCTTTCTTTGATTGGGGAATGGAAAAAGATTTGTTGGTACCTTTTGCTGAGCAAGCAACACCAGTTAAAGCTGGAGTAAGATATATGGTATACCTATATAGAGATGAAGTAACCAATAGGTTAGTTGGGAGTACTAAAATTGGTAAATTCATTAAACAAAATAAGCTAACTTTAAAGCAAGGGGATAAGGTTGATTTGTTGGTAAGTGGAGAAACAGAAATAGGCTATAAAGTAATTGTGAATGGAAAGCATTATGGAATGGTGTTTAAAAATGAAACTTTTAAACCTATAAAATTAGGAGATAAGCTTCCTGGTTATGTTCAACGAATTAGAACTGATGATAAGTTAGATATTACTTTAAATAGTTCTAGTTTATCGGATGTAGAGGTGCTTGCAAACAAGATATACGAACGATTGCTTAAGGAAGGAGGAAAACTTAATTTTTCTGATAAAAGTGCTCCAGAAGTGATATACAAAGAGTTTCAGGTAAGTAAAAAGGCATTTAGACGCTCTGCTGGTTTACTTTATAAAGAACGTAAAATATTAATAACTCCAGAAAATATTACTTTGGTGAAGGATTAATAAGATTTCAATCTAATATGGTTTATTATTGGGGCGTATTATTTGTTTCTTTTTTTATTTTCGGGATTATCTATATGATAAGACAGACTATTGTATATAGTAAATATGAAAGGTTAAAGTTAAGAGAGGATAAGTCATATAAAGAAAGGAAACATCATGAAGTAATTGATCAAACTTACACTTTAAGTGTCTTTGCTATTAAAGAGGAAGATAAGCACCCTGTTTTAGCTAAACTGAAAAATAAATATAATGACTGGGTGAAGTTATGGTGGTATGCTGTTGCTATTGTCATAGGTTTTATGATAATAGGAGGAGTAATAACTTTAATAATAAATTTGATTTATAACTAAGAATTCTTCTCTTCAAACTCTTTTACTATTTCATCCAAATCTTTTCCTTGCAATTCAATTGAGGCTTTAGCGCTTTCTGCAAAAGGATGGTCAGGATATTTATCTATAAACTCTTGGTAGTATATTTTAGCAGTTTCGTGTTCACCTAAATCATCACCAACAATCATAGCTTTATAAAATAATGCCATAGGTGCATGTTCGTTGTTTGGTCCTCTGTCTATTAAATCATTGAAGTGCTTAATAGCAACATGTGGTTTTTTTAATGATTTTGCTAATTCACCAGCTTTAAATTGATAATCAAAAGAAATGGCTTCAAATTTATCATGTTCTAAGTAATCCTCGTAAGCAGACAAAAGTTTCTCTGCTGCTGGTTTATTAAAATTTAAACTATCTGCAAACAATATAGCTGTGTATTTATCAATTTCGCTAACACGTTCTTCCATAGTGTCAATTACTTTGTCTTCTGTGTTGCTTTCTTCAACACTAATTTCATCTGTGTTATTTCCACACCCAAAAACTAAAATACTTGCTGTAACTAAAATAAATACTTTTTTCATCATTTTTTTTTACAATTATACTACTTGCAGTTTGTAAACTCTTCGATAAACTCAGAGTGACAAACTTATTAATGTTTTGCTTTTACTAAAGGAAATTTCATTCTATAATTCACTTTAATGTTTCCTTTAGCAATATCGTTTAATTTTCCTTTAATTAATCTTTTTCTCAAAGGGTTTATTTTATCGGTAAATAAAATACCCTCAACGTGATCATATTCATGCTGAACGACCCTTGCAGCTATCCCATCAATGGTCTCTTCAATTAACTCAAACTTTTCGTTGTAATACTCAATCGTAACCTTAGGTTTTCTGCTAACATCTTCTCTAATTCCAGGTATGCTTAAACAACCTTCCTCAAATTTCCACTCTTTACCAGTTTCTTCAACAATAATTGGGTTAATAAAAACACGTTTAAAACCTTCTAATTCAGGGTGGTCACCATCTTCATTAAAACCAGAAGCATCAATTACAAATAAACGAATAGCCTTACCTATTTGAGGAGCAGCTAGTCCAACCCCTTTTGAAGCATACATGGTTTCCCACATATCTTCAATTAATAAATTTAAATCAGGATAGTTTTTATCTATTTCCTCAGTTTCTTCTCTTAAAACTGGTGTTCCGTATGCTACAATTGGTAATATCATACTGCAAAAATAATATTATTTTTGCACACTTTACGTACCTCTAATTATTCAATTTTTTATGAAAAAACTATTTTATATTGTAGCTGTTGGTTTATTTTTTAGTTGTGGAGAAGATATTTCTCAGAAAAAAGAATTGAAAGTTAATGGGTATGCTCAAGGAACTACTTATAGTATTACTTATATAAGTGATGATGGAGTAAATTACCAACGTTCTATAGACTCACTATTGATTGAGATTGATAACTCAATGTCAACTTACCAAAAGAACTCTCTAATATCTAAGTGGAACAAAAGTGAACATGGTGATGGAATTAAGTTTGATGAAAATTTCAATGAAGTTTATATCATTTCAAATTATGTTTTTGAATTAACAGAAGGAGCATTTGACCCTACTGTTGCTCCTTTAGTAAATGCTTGGGGCTTTGGGTTTGAAAAAGGTGATGATATTACTAATATAGATACATTATTAATGGATATCGGTTTTGACCAATTAAGATCTCCACATGGGCCAAGGGTTGGTGTTTTTAAACTTAACTCAGACATGAAATTAGATTTCAATGCGGTTGCTCAAGGCTATACTGTTGATGTTTTAGGAGAGTTATTAGAAAAAAAAGGTATTAACAATTACTTAGTAGAAGTAGGAGGAGAGTTAAGAGCAAAAGGGAATAATATTAATGATACACTTTGGCGTGTTGGTATAGATAGGCCACTTCCCAACTTAAAAGAACGAGAAATAGAAGCAATAATAAGTTTAGATAATTTATCGTTAGCTACATCGGGCAGTTATCGTAAGTTTTATGAAAAAGATGGTAAAAAATATTCTCATACTATAAATCCTAAAACAGGCTATCCTGTTCAGCATAATTTGCTAAGTGCCACTGTTGTAACTGATGAGTGTGCTTATGCAGATGCTTATGCTACAGCTTTTATGGTAATGGGGTTAGAAAAAAGTAAAGAATTTTTAACTTCGCATAAAGAGCTAATGGCTTTGTTAATTTTTAGTGATGAAAATGGTGATATACAAACTTTTACATCAGAAAATTTAGTTAAATATATAGAGTTGAATCCCAATAAAAATTAGACGTATCAGTTAAAAATGTCGTTCAACTTGTTTTTTAAAGATTTATTCGTAAGATTTGTAAGTGTTAAAAAACTAAACAAATAAATTAACTGAAGATGGAAGGAACTGGAAACAATAAGCAAGGTGACAACAGGGATGAGGTATTTTCTAAAGCGGTAAGAGCAGGGAAGAGAACTTATTTTTTCGATGTAAAAGCTACAAGAGCTGAAGATTATTATTTAACTATTACGGAAAGTAAGAGGAGGTTTAACAATGAAACTCAAAAATTCTTTTTTGAAAAGCACAAGTTGTTTTTGTACAAAGAAGATTTTGGGAAGTTTACTGAAGGATTGGAAGAGGCTATTGCCAAAATTAAAGAGCTAAAAGCTGAACAAGGGGAAGAGATTGTTGAAAAAGTAGCTACAGAATATACTGATGTTGATTTTGATAGCTTAGGTGGTGATAAGGCTGAGTAAAATATACTAAATTGATAAATAAAAAAGCCTGCTAATAGCAGGCTTTTTTATTTAGATGTATGTTCTTACTTAAATAAATTAATGTAAGATTCATCAGCGTTAATATGAACGCTTTTAGGAAATTCTCCATGTACAATTAATGTATTTTTATGGTGATGTTCTAAGCTTGATAATTTTGTTCTATTTAAAAGTATAACAGTTGAATGACCATGGTGATCAGTCTTATCTAAAATAGTTTCTTTATTAAAATCACATTGCCAATGAGTTTCATCCATGTTTTCTAAATAAGCAACCTCTACAGTTGGTACTTGGAAATATTGATGTTCTCCAATTCCTTCAAAATCAAAGACTAATCTTAACAATCCATTTTCAAAAACCAAATCTTCATTTTTTAAACCTAAATCAGCAAATGATAATTTACCAACTGTTGGTGATGAAAAATTTATTTTTACTTCTCCTTGATTTAATTCTACTGTTTGACTCATATTTCTTTTGTTATTAGTTTTTATTAATATATATGATAAAATTCAATATTGTAAAAAAGAAAAGCACTGACAATTGTCAGTGCTTTTTATGTGTTATATCAGTTTTGCTACTTTTTCTTAAAAGCGTTAATAGCATTTTTTGTAAAATCAGATAATACCAATTCACCACTCATAGCAGCTCTTTCCGCTAATAAAGAATCCCAATTTTCAGTCCCTTCCCAAAATACTTTCTTCAACATACTCATCGCTTGTGGGTTAGAGGTTGCTAATTTATTAGCTAAAGTGTCTATACTAGCATCCATTTCTTCAATACTGTC
>CBDUPT010000208.1:0-5358 GCA_965369165.1 uncultured Flavobacteriales bacterium
AATATATGGATAAGATAAAAATACTTTGGGCTGATGATGAGATTGATTTGTTAAAGCCACACATTCTTTTTTTAGAAGATAAAGGTTATGAAGTACTATCAACACAAAGTGGAGATGATGCCTTGGATATTTTAGATGAAGAGCGTGTTGATATTGTATTTTTAGATGAAAATATGCCTGGGTTGTCTGGTTTAGAAACATTAGAAATAATGAAGACAAAACACCCAAGTTTACCTATCATTATGATTACGAAGAGTGAGGAAGAGTATATTATGGAAGAGGCTATTGGTTCTAAAATTTCTGATTATTTGATTAAACCTGTTAATCCAAAACAGATTTTACTTTCAGTAAAAAAGAATTTAGATACTTCGAGGTTAGTAAGCGAAAAAGCCACTTCTAATTATCAAAAAGAGTTTAGAGAGATAGGAATGATGTTGGGAGATAATTTGGATAACGAAGAATGGAAAGATTTATATAAGAAGTTGGTTTATTGGGAGTTGGAGTTGGAAAAATCTAAAGAGGGTGGAATGGAAGAGGTATTTTTAATGCAAAAAACCGAAGCCAATGCTCAGTTTGGAAAGTTTGTTGAGCGTAATTATGTTGATTGGCTAGATAATCCAGGAGATGCTCCAACTTTATCACATAACTTATTTAAAAAGCATGTAATTCCTGAGTTAGAAAAAAAGGAAGAGTCGGTATTTTTTATTGTGTTAGATAACTTGCGTTACGACCAGTGGCAAACGTTACGTCCGATTATTACCAAAGATTTTTGGATTGATGAAGAAGATATTTTTTACAGTATTTTACCAACTACAACACAGTACTCTAGAAACGCAATTTTTGCAGGAATGATGCCTGCTGATATTGAAAGAAGGTACGCTGATAAATGGGTGAATGATGAAGAAGATGGTGGTAGAAATATGCACGAAGAATTCTTTTTAAATGAACAATTAAAACGTAATGGTTTAGATATAAAATTTACATATAACAAAGTGTTGAATGTAAGTTATGGAAATAAGGTATTGAGAGAAGTCCCAAGTATGTTTAATAACCCATTAAATGTAATTGTCTATAATTTTGTGGATATGCTTTCACATGCAAGAACAGACACTCAAATTGTAAAAGAGTTAGCAAATGATGAAGCTGCTTATCGTTCTATCGTTAAATCTTGGCTAGAGCATTCTACCTTGCTAAATGTGTTAAAAGAGATTGCTGCTAGAGGCGGAAAAGTAGTTATTGCAACAGATCACGGATCTATTAGAGTGAAAGAAGCTACAAAAGTTGTAGGAGATAAAGATGTGAATCCAAATTTGAGATATAAGCAAGGTAAAACATTAAGTTATCAAGCTAAAGATGTGCTAGAGGTTAAAAATCCTGAAGACGCTCATTTACCTAAAGTAAATGTTAGTCAGAGTTATATCTTTGCTAAAGATGATAAATTTTTTGCTTATCCAAACAATTACAATCACTATGTAAAGTATTATAAAGATACCTTTCAGCATGGTGGAATTTCTTTAGAGGAAATGTTGATTCCTATCGTAAAATTATCTGCTAAAAAATGAAATTGACAGTAACTTCGGAGCAAGAATTACCCCAGGTTGCTGAGCAAGTTTTAGCTGCGTTTGGTAACCGAAAAGTCATATTGTTTTATGGCGAAATGGGAGTTGGAAAAACAACTTTAATTAAACAGTTGTGTAAACAATTGGGAGTTGAAGAAGCAACAACAAGTCCTACGTTTTCTATTGTTAATGAGTATTTAGCCAACACAGGTAAATCCATTTACCATTTCGATTTTTACAGAATAGAAGAGGAAGCTGAGGTTTTTGATTTAGGTTATGAAGACTATTTTTATAGTGATAATTATTGTTTTATAGAATGGCCAGAAAAAATTCCAAACCTATTACCTGAAGCAACTGTTACGCTAAAAATTGAATTGGGAGAGAATAATGAAAGGTTGATTGAGGTTGGTTAATTAATAGTAGCTTTTTCGGATTTGTAATCCGAAAATGATAAAACAGGATTTTAAAATCCTAAATCATTTACTTCAGGATTGCAAATCCCGAAGAGCTATTAGACTCATATTGTAATTTTTTACCTGTCTCAAAATCCTCAACTCTAAAATCTATTCCACAGTAAGAACAATGAAAATAGATTACAGTTTTTCCTTGATAATGTTCGTCTTTGTTAACTACAATTTCTTCCCAATAATCTTCTTCACAATTACATTTTTTATGTGTTATCATAATTTTTTGTTATAAAATTTATGAGTAATACCTTAGTATTTATTCTATCAAAATAATATCAATCAAACCTTTTTCATTACAATAATTTTTAGTTGAACTATATAAATAATCTTCGGGATTTTCTACAATTTCAGCAACAACTGGGTTGTTATGAATATAATCTAATTTTTGTTGTAAAAAACTTGTAGTATGTATTTCTTTTGCTTCGTTACCATCTTGCCAAAATTTATAATTTGTGATTTTTGAGTTATATTTTCCAGCAAATTCAAATCTATTTAGCATCCATTTTTTCCTGCTTTCAGCTAATTCTGAAATAGCTGCGGTTATTGCTTTACTTGTAAACTTTTTAAAATCTCTGATGGTATCAGATAAATTGAAATTTTTATCAGATGCAACAATTAAATGTAAATGATTACTCATTAAACACCAAGCATGTATTTTCAATCCTTTGTTTTTTTGACAATATTCTTGAGAATCAAGTATGATGTGACGATAGGCTGGGCGACTAAAAACATCTACCCAATCAACAACTGTAAAAGTTAAAAAGTATGGGTATCCCTCATTTATTTTGTTTTTAATTCCCATTAAACTAAAATACTAAAAAAAATGTTTTAAGTAGCTTTTTCGGATTTGCAATCCGAAAAGAAAAAGGAAGGTTTTAAAAACCTATAATATTGCTTCGGGATTGCAAATCCCGAAGAGCGATAGTTGGGAGAAAATAATGAAAGGTTGATTGAAATTTATTGAGTTCGCATTTTTGGTTATGTTTGTTTGATGAAAGTTAAAAATATACTATTCTACTTGGTACTTATCATTACTATTGTTTCTTGTGACTCAGAAAAAAAAGAACCAGATTCAGAAGCAGATAAATACCTGAAAAAGATTCGTTCAATTTATCGTCCATTAGTTGAAAATCATAGTTTAATAATTTCTGAAGTATTTACAGCTTACAATTATTATCATAAAAATAAAGAAGCATGTGATGAGGCTACGATTAAAAGGTTGTGGGATTTGAAGAATAAACAAAATGAACTAATTTTAATTGCTAAAAAGCAGTTGGATACTATCCCAGATGATGTTTCTGGTTTTGTTCAATCTGTTCACCTTCTAACTCAAAATTATACTTATGGTGTTTCTCCTTGTTGGGAATTAATGACACTAAACTTGTCTTATTATTCTCCAAATGAACAAATTGTATTTATTGGATCACACAGTAATGAAGAACCAATTTGGGATACATTATTTATTTCGAATGATATTAAAATTGATACTACTGAGCATTTTGGATTAACACAAGGAAAGTATACAACCAATAAAATTGGGCTAGGAGCTTTTAATGGCTTAAGTATTGGTAAATTTATCTTATATCTTACAGAATCATTAGATGAAATTGAGTATAGTGAGCAGGTCTATTGTGAAGATAATAAATATGCTTTGACTCAAGATTTAATAGAAAATAATAAAATTGATATGGCACGAATATATCAAATACAAGACTCCTTAGATATAGAATTGACAAAATAGAATGTTCTGATTTATTTTGTTGCCAACTCCAAATCATCCACTTCAATAACATGACCTGCTCTAATGTTATTTAGATGAATATTACCTATTCTTACTCTAACCAACCTTAAGGTTGGAAAACCGACAGCGGCACTCATTTTTCGTACTTGTCTAAATTTACCTTCTGTTATTGTAATAGAAACCCAACTTGTTGGGCCGTGTCTGTCGTCTCTTATCTTTTTTGTGCTTGGTGCAAAATTGGGGGCTTCATCAAGCTTAAAAGCATTACAAGGTAAGGTGGTATATTTTTTACCTTTTATGCCAATTTCTACACCCATTTTTAATTGGTCTATTGCTTCAGTTGTAATTTCTCCATCTACTTGTATGTAGTATTCTTTTTCAACTTTTTTGCTTCGTACTTGTTCGCTCACTTTACCGTCTGTAGTCAACAATAATAAACCCTCAGAGTTTTCATCTAATCTACCAATTGCCATTGTCCCTTCAGGAAAGTTGTAGAGTTCACCCAACAGTTTTTTCTTGTAGCCTTTTTTTTGGTTGGTAGCAAATTGCGATATCATCCCTTGTGGCTTGTAAATTATAAAGTGATGATGTTGATTCATTTAACTTTTTAAGTGAAGAATTAAAAGCCGCAAGATACGTGAAAAAAAATATTGGATGATGCCTACTATTTTTTAACTTTGTAGGAAACCTCTACAATATGTCAACATCAGATGATTTATTAAAATCCTTAGCTCAAGGATTTATGCCCCAAGAAGAAATGCTTGAAGTTGCTCGTAAAAAAAGTAGCTTACAAGTAGGTATCCCTAAAGAAACATCATTACAAGAAAAAAGAATTCCCTTAGTGCCAGATGCTGTAGCTGTTTTAATTAATAATGGGCATGAAGTAATTATAGAAACAGGAGCTGGAGAAGGATCTAGTTTTACTGATAAAGATTACTCAGAAGCTGGAGCGCAAGTTGTGTTCACTACTGAAGAAGTATACAGAGCCAATATGATTTTAAAGGTTGAACCACCAACATTAAACGAAATTGATTTAATGCAGCAAGGTCAATTGTTGATTTCTGCTTTGCAATTACCAATTCAACCTAAGAATTTTTTAAAGAAATTAATAAATAAAAGAGTTACTGCGATTGCTTTCGATTATATTAAAGATCCAGAAGGAATATTGCCAATAGTTAGTGCAATGAGTGAGATTGCAGGTAATGCATCTATCTTAATTGCAGCTGAATATTTAAGCACTCTTCATAAAGGACAAGGGCAGTTATTTGGAGGGATATCTGGTGTTTCACCAACTGAAGTAGTAATTATTGGAGCAGGTACTGTTGGAGAATTTGCTGCTAAATCAGCTTTAGGACTAGGTGCAACGGTTAAGGTTTTTGATAACAATACACATAAGTTACGTAGGTTGCAGTCTATGCTTGGACAACGAATATTTACTTCTATCATCCAACCCAAAGTATTAGGTAAGGCATTAAAATCTGCAGATGTTGTTATTGGAGCTTTAGGTTCTCCTTTTGGAAGAACACCGGTTGTGGTAACAGAAGAAATGGTGAGCCACATGAAAGATTTTTCTGTAATTGTTGATGTAAGT
>CBDUPT010000209.1:0-5341 GCA_965369165.1 uncultured Flavobacteriales bacterium
TTGGACCAACTTTGTCAGGAATATCATCACCATTCGTGTCAATTGCAATATCAATATCATGATCATATAAAACTTGAGCAGAAATGGTTGCTGATATAAATTTGTTCACCTTAAAAGCTAGTAATAATTCTCCATTAACATCAATATGGGTTGGCTCCTCAGAATAGTTAGAAAACAATTCTAACTTAGCTTGAAGCTTAACATTCTCCATAATATCTTTAATATATTGAGTTCTTAAGTAACCCCCCATTTCTGTTCGCAGTGTTTTACCCTTATCAATTAAATTTCCAAAATCATCATAAGTTGCAGGGTCAACACCAAAAGCGCCAAAATTTGCAAGGTCTTCATCATTAACTATTGTCATTTTTAAGGTAAGAGGAGAAATAAACATTGTAAATGCATCGCTTGGTTTATAATCCATACCAATTGCTCCTAAAACATATCCTGGAGCTAGTAAGTTCGATATTTTATTAGAATCATCAGGGTAGTTATAACCTGCAGTCATTTGTGATTTAAAATTTACTAATCCAGCGTAGTACCAATTTTTTGTAGCTTTTCTTCCATACTTTGATGTAAAATCAATTTTATCATCTGTTTTTCGAACACCTTCATCTCCTTGCTGTAACATTCCATACCCTAAATCAAGAGAATTGTCCCAAGTTGATTTTCCTTTTCTTAGGTTTGCAAAAACACTTAATAAACCGTTAACAGATACTGAATTTTGACCACCTGCAGACCAATTAGTTAGACTAGTTTGACTAAGATTTACAACAAAGACACCTCCAGTTTTCCATCCGTCAAGGCTATCAGCATTTTGTTTTGTTAGTGCTTT
Source organism: uncultured Flavobacteriales bacterium (assembly GCA_965369165.1). Taxonomy (GTDB): domain Bacteria; phylum Bacteroidota; class Bacteroidia; order Flavobacteriales_E; family Vicingaceae. Next base: position 833 of record CBDUPT010000209.1, read on the forward strand.
TTCAGCCTCAGTTGTTTGCGCGTTTGCTGACATGAACATTGTTAAGGCAATAATAGAATAAATTATTTTTTTCATTTTAATTCTGTTTTTTGTTCTATGTAAAGTTTATAATCTTTCTCTTTTAGATAATCTGCATCTATTTTTTTAGCTATTAATTCAAGCGTATCAAAAATTTTGCTTAAAAATGAACGGTCTAGGTAATAGATATTTATTACCTTCAACTTAGAGTCAATTTTAATTTCAACCCCTTCTTCTTGTACAATTTTAGTAATCATAACTTTTAAAATATGATTAATTGGAAAGTTGAACTGTTCGTCAATAGCCCAGCCATGAGTGTGATGAGAACAGTCCAACATTTCAACTAAAAATGAATTTTTATTTTTTTAATAGATCTCTAATCTCGCTCAATAGTACCTCTTCTTTTGATGGAGCTGGTGGCGCAGCAGGAGCTTCTTCTGCTTTTTTCTTTGCCATATTAGCTTTCATTTTGTTATAAGCTTTTACAACCATAAATATGGCAAATGCAACTATTACAAAAGTAATTATCGTATTCAAAAAAGAACCATAAGAAATAGCAACCTCCGCAAGACCATCTCCAGCACCTTCTGTAGTTTCGGCAACTGCATCTTGAATAACATATTTTAATTGTGCAAAATCAACTCCACCCATTAGTTTTCCAATAGGAGGCATAATGATATCATTTACTAATGATTTAACAATGGCACCGAAATATGTTGCCATTATAAGACCAACAGCCATTTCCATTACATTACCTTTGCTGATAAATTCTTTGAATTCTTTTAACATTGTTTTTAATTTAATTAGTATTTATTTTAACAATGCTAAAATAGAGATAGTAGTTAATCGATAAAGAAAGTTCTCTATAAGTGGTAAGAAATATTCGATAAAAGGTAAATACTTTCTGTTTTAGAAAATATTCATAGATTTTATAAATTCAGGTTTGCATGACCTGCTAATAGGAATAGCTTTCCCATTAATGCAAACTGAATTTTCTTCAATGGTTTCAATTTTATCTAGTCGAATAATATAGGATCTATGGATACGCATAAAATCCTTGCTAGGAAACCTCTGTTCAATAGCTTTCATAGTTGATAAAACAACAAATTTTTGATCTCTACTGTAGATAGTGACATAGTCAGCATATGCCTCAATATAATATATATCTTCAAAGTTTACACGAACAAGAGTGCTATTCTTTTTAAAGAACATATGGCATTCATTCGCACTGTTATTTAATACTTCTTCATTAATTGAAAGCGCTTTATTGATACTTTTAAGAAATCTTTCGTAATTAAAAGGTTTAACTAAATAATCTGTTACATCATAATTAAAAGCCTCTGCAGCATATTCAGTTTTAGCACTTGTAATAATTATTTGAGGAATATTTACAGCTTTTTCAATGAATTCAAGGCCATCCATTTCTGGCATTTCAATATCCAAGAAAATCAAATCACAATCTAATTTTCCAACATCATCAAGTGCCTCTTTTGCCGAAGAATACTCTTTAACACATTCGATATTATCACACCTTGAAATAGCATGATTTAATGCTTTTCTTGACAATTCGTCATCATCAATTATTATAGACTTTAACATACCTTTCAGTTAGATATCAAAAATATGAATAAATATTTAGGTAGTTAAAATAAAAAAAGCTCCCATTGGGAGCTTTTTTTATTTTAAAGAATCATTTTTATTTAAAATTTGAGACCTTAACTTCTACTCTTCTATTCTTAGCTCTACCTTCTTTGGTTTCGTTTGTGGCAATAGGATTTGCAATACCATAACCTTCAGAAGAAATATGATCAGGTTTTTCCCCATGTTCAATCAAGTATTTCACTACAGATGCTGCTCTAGCTTTAGACAGCTCAAGATTTTTAGCTGCATTACCAGTATTATCAGTATATCCTTCTACTTTCGCTTTAATTTCTGGATGGCTTTTTAAAACTTCAACTAACTTATCAAGATCTGAGTATGATTCTTTCTTAATTCTAGAGCTTCCAGTTTCAAAATAAATATGAGCAGAAGCATCTTTAATTATATTTAACTCTTCTTTACTTAACAAACATCCTTCATTTTTGATTGTTCCTTTCTCATTTGGACATTTATCCTCTGAATCTATTACACCATCATTATCAGAATCAGGACACCCTTTTATTGTTCCTTTTACCTTAGGACAATTATCATCAGCATCTGCTACACCGTCTCCATCAGTGTCAGGACAACCTTTTAATGTTCCCTTAACTTCAGGACAATTATCTTCAGAGTCAGCAATACCATCTCCATCAGAATCCTTCTCAATTTCAGCTTTATCTTCTGGGCAACCATCATTACTAGATATCCCTTTTACGTCTGGACATTTATCTTTAGAGTCAATAATTCCATCGCCATCACTATCAGCTTCTTTTATTATTGGTGCTTCTTCTTTATCTCCCCAATAACCTGTTTCATGTTTTAAAATTAATAATGGTATTAAACTACCAGGCATTTGTGCTGAAACTACTTTTGCAGAGAAAAGAGAGCTTAAAAAGACAATAACCATTGACATTCTTGTAAATTTTTTAATCATTTTTTTATTTTTAGTTTATAATAATTATGCTGCTAAAGTATATTAGCAAATTATTATGGAATTATATTTTCTGTGAATGGTTAGAATTATTCGATGGATGGAAAAAAATATTTCCACTCATTTATTATGATAGTTGTCATATCAAAGTTTTTTAATCATGCTTATCTTACGCTAACAATCAATATTAAATTAAAAACGAAAGTATGCAACTGATAAAAAAAATATTATTCCCAACAGATTTTGGAGATAGCATGAGTGTAGCTCTTAAGAGCGTAATTGATATTGCAAAAAAATTCGATAGTGAAATAATTCTTCTACATGTGATTCCTGAACAAATAGAAAGTACACACTTGAAAGCGAAAATTAGTGCTAAAATGGAAACATTTAATGCCAAGGTGATTGCTGAAGGAGTTAGTTCACATTTTGAATTAAGTTCTGGTAATTATGCTGATGCTATTATAGATGTTGCAGATAGAAAACGAGTTAGCCTTATTGTACTTGGAGCAGGAAGTGGAAGGAAAATGGAGTTTAAACTTGGAAGTAATTCAGAAAAAATTATTCTAGGTTCTTCCATGCCAGTTTGGGTTATAGAAAAAGATAAGCCTGTGCAGATGAATTCTGTTTTATGTCCAGTTGATTTTTCTGAAGAATCGGAATTAGCACTTGATAATGCTATCCATTTATGCAGGCGATATGATTCAAAACTTATTGTAATGCATGTGGTTAAATCTTACGAAGAAGATTATGCAGAAATAAAAACAGAATTAAATATTGACAACCCTGATTATGTCAATAATATTTCATCAAAATTTGATGAATTCCTTGAGAAAGTAAATCTTTCTGATTTAAATTGGGAAAAGGTATTAAAAGTAGGAACCCCTTACAATGAAATACTGGAATATATTACTGCTGAAAATGTTGGTTTAGTTGTTATGGGCTCAAGTAGTAAGACAGGTTTAAAAAAATTATTTATGGGGAGTGTTTCAGAAAAAATTTCACGAAAAGTTCCTTGTTCTTTTGTTTTGATTAAGTCAGAAAGTTTAATCCACCTTAATTTAGAAAAAGAACTAACCGATATAGATATGATTTATCAAGAAGGTGTTCAATTGAGTAAAGATGGTTATAACGAAGAAGCGATTGCAATGTGGAAGAAATGTACATCAATGAATTATTACCATTTAAAAGCATGGGGGGCAATTGTTTCTGCATATGAGACTATTGGAGATATTGAAAGTGCACAAAAATATAATGAAATCAGAAAACGCATTCAGAGGTCTATCTGGGATTCTCAGATAGAAGCTGATCTAAGAAACAAAAACATTTTATTTAAGTAGACTGAATAGCGAATATATACTAAAAAAAGCAGCCATTTGGCTGCTTTTTTTTTAGATTTCATTTTTATAGTATTCATCTACAAATACTTCTAAAGTTTTAAAGAAATTAAGTATGTCTTCTTTTTCATTTTGTGCATTGATGGTTACCAAACGAATAAATTCTTCATCATTAAATGAGCCATACCCAACTAGTAATTCAGACTTTTCGTAAAGTAAAGTACATAGCTCTCGAGCAGAAATTCCTTTATAATTAAAACAAATAGAAATGGAATTGTCGTAGCTATACACTGTGTAGTTGGGGTTGTTGCTAATATAGTCCCTGGCAACATCGGCTAAATAAAATTGATGGTCAACTATTTTTTCTAATCCTTTTGTACCAGCACTTTTCCATAAAGTCCAAAACTTTAAAGCATCATTTCTTCTTCCACATTGTAATGATGTTTTTCCTAAATTAAAATCATCATGATCTGTTTGATATAGATAACTAGCATCGTTAGAAAAAGAATCATATAAATGCTTTTTATCTTGAACTACAATTAGAGAACAACTTAACGGAGTTCCAATCATTTTGTGAGCATTAAAACT
>CBDUPT010000210.1:0-5328 GCA_965369165.1 uncultured Flavobacteriales bacterium
ATATTAAACTATTTTCCATCAGAATTACAACAAGACAAAGAAGCTCCAAAAATCAGTAAGTATGCTTATGGGACTGATTATCATTTTATTATAAAGGATAAATTAAAAAGCCTATTAAATTTTATACAAGAAGAAATTGGAGAAGTTTCAGGAAGAGCCTTTGTAGATTCTGCTCCAGTTTTGGATAAAGCCTGGGCTGCCAAATCTGGTTTGGGTTGGATTGGGAAACACAGTAATTTATTAACTCAACAGGTAGGCTCATTCTATTTTATTGCTGAGTTAATTATCGATTTAGAGCTGGACAATGATAATCCAGTAACAGACCATTGTGGGAGTTGTACGGCTTGTATAGATGCTTGTCCAACTAAGGCTATTGTTGAACCGTACAAAGTTGATGGTGGTAAATGCATTTCCTATTTCACAATTGAATTAAAGGAGAGCATTCCAACAGAATTGAAAGGTCAATTAGATAATTGGATGTTTGGTTGCGATGTCTGTCAAGATGTTTGTCCCTGGAATCGTTTTTCCAAACCTCATAAAGAACCGTTGTTTAATCCACATCCCGAATTACTCTCAATGTCTAAAAAAGATTGGGAAGAAATTACAAAAGATGTTTTTAATCAAGTGTTTAAAAAATCAGCGGTAAAACGCACTAAATATTCAGGATTAAAAAGAAATATTAATTTCTTGAGATGATATCAAGTTTTAATAACCGATGTGGATTCTCTTATTATTAAATCTGTGTCCAAAACAATTTCCTTGTGAACTATAGGTTTTTCTTTTTTAATACATTTCATTTCTTTATAAAGCTGTTTAAAAGCTGTTTTACCCATCAAGTAACCTGGTTGGTCAATGGTTGATAATGTTGGAGAAATAACCGAAGACATAAACCAATTACTAAACCCTACAACCGCAATGTCTTCTGGAACTTTTACACCAAGTTTATTAAATTCAGTTAGGGCTCCAATGGCAATCATATCTGTATTAATAAAAATGCCATCAACATCTCCATGTTCTTTAAATAATTGTCTAGCTCTTAATTTCCCTTCTTCAAAACTATTATCAGCACAATCACAAATATATACCAGAGATGAATCATAGGGAATGTTGTTGTCTAACAACGCTTTTTTATAACCTAAAAATCTATCAATAGAGTTTTGGGGTAAAAGAGGGCCTCTAAAATGTGCAATTCGTTTACAGCCTATATCTATTAAATGTTGGGTTGCTAAATAGGCAGCTTTTCTGTCATCAATAATTATTTTAGAACATTTTACAATTTTAGCAATTTTATCGAACATAACTAATGGCTTATCTTGAGCAATGACTTCGTTTAGATGACTAAAATTTGCAGTACTATTTGCAATGGAAATTAGTATGCCATCAACACGCTGACTCAATAATAAATCTATTTGTTTTTTTTCTAATTCGTAAGATTCATTTGATTGAAGAATGATGACTAAATATCCTTTTTTCTCTGCTTGAGCAATAATACCTTTAATAACATTAGAAAAGAAGTGATGAACAATTGCGGGAATAATAATACCAATGGTTTTTGATTCTTTAGTTCTTAAGTTTACAGCAAATGTGTTTGGTTTGTAGTGTAATGTTTTTGCTAATTCTCTAACCATTCCCCGTGTTTTTTTACTTACATCTGGGTAATCTTTTAAAGCTTTAGAAACAGTAGTGACAGAAATATTTAATTGATCAGCTATTTGTTTTAAGGTTACGGGCTTCATAAAAAACGTTAATTAGTAATATCAAATGTAAGAAAAAAATCATTTCGAAATCGTTTTCGTTAATTTCGAAAACGTTTTCGATTGAATATTTGATATTTTAAATAGGTAATAAATGTAGTTTAGATAAAATTAATCGAAAAAATTATTAAATAACTAAATTAAACAAAATGAATTCAATGAAAACAAAATGGGGATTTTTATTCCTTATGTTATTTTCAGTTTCAACAATTGTTGCACAATCAACAATCTCTGGAAATATTAAAGATCAAAATGACCAACCTCTTGTTGGAGTAAATGTTATTTTAGATGGGACTACTCAAGGGTCTGTTTCTGATTTTGATGGAAACTATTCAATTGTAGATGTTGAAAATGGTGTTTATACCTTAACAGCATCATATTTAGGATTTAAAACAGTTAGTGAAAATGTTACTGTTCAAGGTGAAGATATTACTTTGAATTTTACCTTAGCTGAAGATTCAGAATCTTTAGATGAAGTAATAATAACTGGTGTGGTAAATCCAAGGTCTAAAATTGAATCCAGTGTCTCTGTAACTAGTATGAGAGTTAAAACTATTGAGCAATCTGCACCTAGGTCAACCGCAGAAATTTTTAGAACTATTCCGGGTATTCGTTCAGAATCTTCTGGAGGTGAAGGTAACGCAAATATAGCCGTAAGAGGTGTGCCAATTTCTTCTGGTGGTTCCAAATATGTACAGTTACAAGAAGATGGTCTGCCAGTATTGCTTTTTGGAGATATTTCTTTTGGTACTGCTGATATATTCACACGTTTTGATTATAACGTTGCTAGAATAGAGGCTATTCGTGGAGGTTCTGCTTCTACATTAACATCTAATGCTCCTGGTGGGATTATTAATATTATTAGTAAAACAGGAAAAACAGAAGGTGGATCAATTGGTACAACTTTTGGGCTAGATTATAATTCTTTTAGAACAGATTTTGATTATGGTTCTAAAATTGGTGAAGATTTATATTTTCACACAGGTGGATTTTATAGAGCTGGAGAAGGTGTTAGAGAAACAGGTTTTACTGCAAATAATGGTGGTCAGTTAAAGCTTAGCTTAACAAAAGAATTTGAAAAAGGACATGTAAGATTCTATGCTAAATACTTAAATGACAAGACTGCAGCTTATTTACCAATGCCTATGAAGGTATCAGGAACCAATAGTGACCCAGATTGGGGAGATGCTCCAAATTTTGATGCGACTACAGGTTCTTTACATAGTGCAAATTTAACTCAAACAGTTGGTTTAGGAGCAGATGGTCAATTAAGAAGAGGAAACGTTCAAGATGGAATGCATCCAGTTTCTACATCTGCAGGTATTGAAGCTTCTTTCGATTTAGGTAATGATTGGAAAGTAACAAATAATGGACGTTTTTCTTCAAATAGAGGGACATTTGTATCTCCATTTCCCGCAGAAGTAGCAACAGCAGCAACAATAGCAGATTCTTTTGGAACTGGTTCGACTTTAGAATTTACAGATGGCTCAGCAGTTGCAGCAAGTAGTTTAGTTGCAAGAGTGCATATGTTTGATGTGGAATTGAATAATTTCAACAACTTCATGAATGATTTTAAATTATCTAAATCTTTTGAAAATGTGGATGTAACATTAGGATACTTTAAGTCTATTCAAGATATTTCTATGTCTTGGTTATGGAATTCTTATTTAATGGAAGTAGATGATGATAATGGAAGACTAATTAATGCTTTTGATGCAACTAGCAATCCATTAAGTGAAAACGGACTATATGCTTATGGAACACCATATTGGGGGAATTTACATAGGAATTATGATACTCAATACAACGTATCAGCGCCTTATGCAAATGTTACAATTGAAGCAACTGACGAGTTTACTGTAGATGCCAGTTTAAGATATGATAAAGGAAAAGTTGATGGTTCTTTTGCTGGAGGCACAGAAAGACAATTTGATGTAAATAATGATGGTGTGATTTCTGCTCCTGAACAAAGTGTTTATGCAATTGACACAGCTAACCCAACTGCTGTAGATTACGATTACGATTACGTTTCTTATTCTTTAGGTTTAAACTATAAATTTGAAGAAAGACAATCTGTATTTGCTAGATATAGCAAAGGTGCGTCAGCTAAAGCAGATCGTATTTTGTTTTCTGGACTAGATTATTTAGATGGAGATAAAATAAATGCCTTAGATTTTATTAACCAAGCAGAAGTTGGTTATAAAAGAGGTTTTGATAATGGAGCGCTTTATGCAACAGCTTTTTATGCAAAAACATCAGAGGAAGGTGGTTTTGAGGCAACTTCTAACAGTATTATAGAAAACGATTATAAATCTATGGGTCTTGAAATTGAAGGATTTTACAGGTTTAACGATTTTAATTTAAGAGGTGCAATAACATATACAAATGCTGAAATAGACTCTGGAGATAATAAAGGAAATACACCAAGAAGACAGCCAGATTTTATTTATAACATTATCCCTTCATATAATTTTGGTGAAAACAATCAAAATTCAGGTGGATTAAGTTTTATCGGTCAAACAAAAGCATATGCTCAAGATTCAAATGATTTAGTTATGCCAGGGTTTTTAATTGTAAATGGTTTTGTTAATGTTGGTATCACAAAGTCATTAAACGCAAATATTTCTGCCAATAACATTTTTGATTCAATTGGAGTAACAGAAGTTGAAGAAGGAAGTATTGTTGCAAATCAAGATAATTATTTAAGAGCAAGACCACTTCCAGGAAGATCGGTTTCATTAGCGCTTCAATATAAATTTTAATAGTAAGTTTTATAAATTGAATTAGTATTTTTTAAGTGGTAATAAGAGTTGATGTTTGGGCAAACTTAATGTCAACTCTATTACTTTTTAAATCCTTTAATTTTTTTAAACAAATAATTTATTAAAAACCAAAAACAGAATTTATGATGAAAAAACCAAGTTTAAGTTTTTGGCAAATTTTTAATATGAATGTAGGGTTTTTAGGAATCCAATTCAGCTTTGGTTTACAACAAACAGCTGTAAATCCCATATTTTCCTTTTTAGGTGCCCATCATGAAGATTTACCTTTGCTAAATCTTGCAGGTCCTGTTACCGGATTAATTGTTCAGCCTATAATTGGAGCTATATCAGATAAAACCTGGTCACCTCGTTGGGGAAGACGAAAACCGTTCTTTTTAATAGGTGCTTTAATTGGTAGTTTATGTTTGTTTGCTTTTCCTTTTAGTCCAGCACTTTGGTTTGCTGTTGGATTGTTATGGATTCTTGATGTAGGTAATAACATGGCAATGGAGCCTTATCGTGCTTTTGTTGGAGATAAATTACCCAATAAACAGTTAAGTTTTGGGTATCAAATGCAAAGTTTGTTTGTTGGTGCTGGAATTGTATTGGCCAATGCTTCAATTTTTATTTTTCAAGATTGGTTTGGAAGTGCAGAAACGATAAATGAAACTGTTAAAGCTATTCCTAAATGGTTGTATTATTCGTTTTTTATTGGTGCAATATTATCCATTTCAACCATATTATGGTCGGTTTTAAAAACACCTGAAATTCCCCCTTCTGAGGATGAAATGGAAGATATTAAAAGGCATAAT
>CBDUPT010000211.1:0-5323 GCA_965369165.1 uncultured Flavobacteriales bacterium
TTGCCATCTGGATGAATAAAAACTTGAGCTTCATCTTCTGGAGTATTAATTACTGGTCCCAAATTTTTAGGTTCTCCCCAAACAGATTTTGAAATTCTTTCTGCAACATAGATATCTCCTTGTCCTTGAGCTCCATTCTTCTTCCCAATTCTTTCACTTACAAAAAACATTCTGTTTCCATCTGCTGAAAGGCAAGCCGAACTTTCGTAATAAGAGGTATTTATTGGCTTTTCGAGGGGTTTAGGTGTTCCCCAAGTTCCTGAACTTTTTCTTTTTTTCGACACAAAAATATCTCCAATATAAAGCACTCCATCATTACGATAAATAAAAATTTGATTTCCATCAGGAGAAATACTCAGACTAGCATCATGTCCTTCTGTATTTAACTTTCCCTCAATTGGCATAGCTCTTCCCCAAGTATTATCAGCAGAATCCCATTCAGAAATATAAATATCTTCAAAGTATTTAAAATCACCTGCTTTATCAACTCCTCCTCCCATAGTATTAGATCTACGTGAAGTAAAAATCATTGTTTTACCATCAGCAGAAATTGAAGGGGCATAATCTCCACCTCTTGAATTAATGTTATCTCCTAAATTTTCAATCGTAACTTTTACTGGGCTAGCCATCATTTTCTTAGCATAATCTATCTGAGAAATACGTAATGCTACATTATGATATTTACGGTCTTTCTTTGAAGCAATAGAATTATACTTGTTATAAGCCTCTAAAGACTCTTCTAACTGCCCATTTCTATGATAAGCTTGTCCTAAATTAAAAAATAATTCATCATCAACTTCTTCATCTAATTTTCTAGCATTCTGAAAATATTCTACAGCCAATTCAAAGTTTTTCATTCTAAAATGACATTCCCCAATTCTGTAATTCACTTTTGCATCATTGGTAAAATCTTTCAATAACTCACGATAAATATTTAAAGCTGCTCTAACATTGTTTTCAGTTAAATATTCATGACGGGCATCCATCATTTTTTTCTTATAAGTTACCTTGCTTGCTTTTTTGTCATCTTGCGAAAAACCTGCTGTACTAATCAAAGTAACAGCAAAAAATAGTAGTAAATATTTCCTCATATTTATTTTTTTTTATCCGTATTACACAGCAATTATGCCAAATGGAGAATACAGACTATGCCTTTGTACACTAACAAAAATAAGTATTTAGAAATGGATATAAAACAATATATATTAACAACTGTTAAGAAAAGGTATTACTTAACTCATTTGCCTTTAAATAATCAAGAAATTTAGATAATGCTTTCAACTTATCATTAGTTAAATTATAATCTATATAGTGGGTTAAATAATTGCTCAATTCTTTTTTAGAAATCGTGCATTGATCTTTAGATTCTATCACATCTTCAATAGCATTAACACCAAAACTTAATGCTTTATCAAAATTATCTATAAATGATTGAGGTAATTTTTTATTTGCTACCCAACAAGCAAAAACAAATGGTAAGCCAGTCATTTTTTTCCATTCTTCAGCTAAATCATATTTGTACTTAAAAGATTTGGGTAGGTTAAAAGTTCTATCTCCAATTATAACTCCTGCCGTTTTTTTACCAATATTTTGTATAAATACATCTGTTGCAGCTATCCAATTTGGAGTAATTTTCCAATACTCACGAGCTAATACCTGAACCAAATTAATTGAAGTTTTAGAATGAAAATCTAAATACACATTTTCAATTTCGTTTAAAGGAACATCACTATATAAAGCAACAGTATCTACTTTACCATCTGCTCCTATGCAAAAATCAGAAACTATATAATGCTCCTTTAATTGAGGAATAACAGCAACTGGAACTAAACCTAAATCCACTTCATTATTTAATAGTTTTTTAGCACAATCTGATGGAATATCTAAAGAGATATCCATCTCATTTTGCACACCTGAATTTTGAAGACCATATATAAATGGCGATGTGTTTAAGTAAGAAACTGCAGAAACTTTAACCTTCAATTTTTTGTTGATTTTGTGCGTAAGGATTATTTGACAAATCTACTACTTTATGTGTTGCAACTGTAGCTGCAATTACAGAAATTATAGCTACAAAACCTGCTAAAGTAGTTCCACAAAATGGAATTAATAAGAAAAATGAAAATACCATTCCGTTTGCAATAGCCATACCTTTATTGGCTCTAATAAACTTAACACTGTCTTTTAATTTCATTCTTCTTCGTTCGTTTGTATAATCAATAAAAGAGAATCCATAAAAGTAAGAGCTAATAAAAAATAATAATATAGAACCTATAATCCCACCTATCAATGGAATAAACAAGCCTAAAAAGAAAATTACAATTATATAAAACAGTTCAATAAACAAGTTTCGAAGAGCTAACAAAATACCTCTCACAACATCACGCATCATTTGGTCTCCATTAAACTTATATTTATTTCCTGTTAATATTTCTTCTGTTTTTTCAGATAGGAAAGCAAATACAGGAGATAAACAAATCAAAACTATATATCCTCCAAAATAGGCAAACACAAAAAAGAAAATAAACTTCATTACAACCCAAACAAACCCACTTGCAATAGTTGAAATATAAGTTGATACCGAGGTTAAATATTCTGCTCCAAAAAAGGAATCATCTTCAATTTTCATGGCGTTTTGCAGCCAATTTTCTACCCATTCTGTTAATGATCCTATGCCTAACCAACCAGCTACTAAAAACAAAATATTTAACAGCAATGGAAAAACCATATACCAAATCAATCCTTTAGTAAACAACAATTCTATTGCCTTACCATAAGAACTAAACCCTACTCCGAAATTTTTAAATAAACTCATAAATTACTTTTTTCAATTACATTATCTGCCCATTCTTCAGCTTGTTTTCGGAAGGACAAACCTTTTTTATCAGCTAGTAATTTGCTTAATTTAATAAAATCATCCCCTAAACACCCATTGCAAACATTAACAGGGTATTCATTAGAATAATTATTCAATATTTCTATTTTATCTTTTTTTGTAAACTCAATCAATCCTCTTTTTTCTAGTCTTTCTAAAATTATTACCGATAGAAAACGAATGGAAGAGGTTGGAGACACAAGCCCTTTTCTAATAGACTCGACATCATTTATTTTTAATAATTCCTCCATACTAACAACTTCAGTTGATGGAGCCCCAGCAAACCCACAATGAAACCCTACAGTGTTTTTTTGAGCTGTAACACTAAAAATACTTAATGAAAATAAAAAAAATATTAAACTAAATTTCTTCATAAACTTACCCAAATATACATAATAATCAGCCGCATTATTCTCGCTAAAAGCGTTACTTTTGTTTTTTTAACAAACTTTAATAGTTCAAAGAATGGAATTAACTGCATTAACAGCAATTTCGCCAATAGATGGCAGATATAGAAGAGTAACAAAAGATTTAGGCACTTATTTTTCAGAAGCTGCTTTAATTAAATATAGAGTAAGAGTAGAGATTGAATATTTTATTGCGTTATGCGAATTACCATTACCTCAGCTAGCTGATTTTGATAAATCACTTTATGAGCTTATTAGAGATATTTATAGAAACTTTAACAATGATGATGCTTTAGCTGTTAAAGAAATTGAAAAAACTACCAATCATGATGTTAAAGCGGTTGAGTATTTTATTAAAAATAAATTTACCGATTTAGGTATTGGAGAACAACAAGAGTTTGTACACTTTGGGTTAACTTCTCAGGATATCAATAATACCTCTGTTCCTTTATCTATAAAAGAAGCATTGAATGATGTTTTTTATCCTTTATTAGATGAAGCTATTGCGTTATTAAAAACTAAAGCTACCGAATGGAAAAACATTCCAATGCTTGCCAAAACTCACGGACAACCAGCATCACCTACTCGATTAGGTAAAGAATTTTATGTTTTTATTGAGCGAATTGAAAAACAATTAGCCCAAGTTAAAGCTGTACCTTACTCTGCAAAATTTGGTGGTGCAACAGGTAACTTAAATGCACATCATGTTGCTTATCCAGAATACAACTGGATTGATTTTGCTAATAACTATGTTAATAATGGCTTAGGGTTAGATCGTTCTCAAACAACTACACAAATTGAACATTACGATAATTTAGCTGCCTTATTTGATGGCTTAAAGCGTATCAACAACATATTAATTGATTTAGATAGAGATGTTTGGACTTACGTTTCTATGGATTACTTTAAACAAAAAATTAAAGAAGGTGAAATAGGGTCTTCTGCAATGCCCCATAAAGTTAACCCTATTGATTTTGAAAACTCTGAAGGAAACTTAGGAATTGCTAATGCAATATTTGAACACCTTTCAGCTAAATTACCTATCTCTCGATTACAAAGAGATTTAACAGATTCTACCGTTTTAAGAAATGTTGGAGTACCAATTGGTCATTCTGTTTTAGCTTTAGCTTCTTTAATTAAAGGATTAAACAAATTGCTAATTAACGAAGATAAAATTGCAGCTGATTTAGAAAACAATTGGGCTGTTGCTGCTGAAGCAATTCAAACTGTGTTAAGAAGAGAAGGCTATCCAAAACCTTATGAAGCATTAAAAGAATTGACTAGAACTAACGAGAAAATTACTGCAACATCAATTGCTAACTTTATTGATACATTAAATGTAAATGAAGAAATTAAAGCTGAACTAAAACAAATTACACCTTACAACTTTACAGGAGTAGAGTTATTTTAGATGAAAAGTTTTGCTAAAATATTAAAGTATGCTGCTGGGTATAAGAAATATGCCTTTATTAATGTATTCTGTAATATTTTATCGATTATTTTAGAACTTCTTTCCTTAATGCTTTTTATTCCGCTGTTGAATTTGCTATTCAACCAGGAAACAGAAATTATAGCAACAGAGCCTACTTTTTCTTACACTAAAGAATTTGCTGCAGATTATTTTAATTACACCATGCAGCAATATATTGGTGATAATGATAAAGCAGCAGCATTATTATTTGTATGCGTTTCTGTTGGTGTTTTATCTCTATTTAAAAATGTATTTCGCTATGGAGCTTTGTATTATATTTCAGTTTTAAGAACTGGAGTTGTTCGAGATTTACGTAAAAAAATTCACACAAAGACATTAGAATTACCTCTATCTTATTATTCTGAACAACGAAAAGGAGACATCATGGCTCGTATGACCTCAGATGTTCAAGAAGTAGAATGGTCAATATTAAACTCTTTAGAACTTATGTTTAGAGAGCCTATTGCTGTAATCTTATACGTAACTACTTTAATTATAATGATTGCTGAATTAACCCTATTTGCAATGATATTTCTTCCTGTAAGTGGTCTTATAATTGGTCAATTAGGT